>JAGMCL010000017.1 GCA_023129165.1 Caldifarciminota bacterium
CTATTTTCGATTGTCGATTCCTGTCTACCCCCGCCAAGGCGGGGCAGGCGACAGGTAGATACAATTGCTTTCCAATATCATTTAACCTAATCAACCAATTAACTTTTCAACTAATCAACTCTTATCTCATGTAACATCAAACATACAACATTAAACATTCCACCAAATTATCGTCCGTCAAACGACGGACTCCTACTTTTAATTGTCTATTTTCGATTGTCGATTCCTGTCTACCCCCGCCAAGGCGGGGCAGGCGACAGGTAGATACAATTGCTTTCCAATATCATTTAACCTAATCAACCAATTAACTTTTCAACTAATCAACTCTTATCTCATGTAACATACAACATTAAACATTCAACATGTAACATTAAACATTCCACCAACTTACCGATACCCATAGTAGTAGTGATAAAGACCATAATAGTCTTCTTTTGAGCCCCTATTTAGAATAGTACCCAGTATTTTCGCCCCTACCCCCACGAGTGCTGACTGAGCTGATGCTATTAATTCTCTTCGGGGTCCTTTAATCTGCACCACTAAAATAACCCCGTCCAACATTGAACCAAGAATAAGTGCATCTGTACAGGGAAGAACAGGAGGTGAATCAAAAAGTACAATATCAAAATCAGATGCCATCTTAATAACCAACTCTCCCATTCTGTTAGAATCAAGAAGCTCAGGCGGTGATATTGGTGTAGCACCTGCTGGTAGTATTGATAGATTCTCAATATTACTACCTCTTATAATCTCGTCACTTGCGGCGTCATCTACCAGGTACTCAACAAGACCAGGCTTTCTATCTACTTCAAACAACCTGTGAAGTGCGGGCTTCCTTAAATCACTCTCAACAAGCAGAACCCTTTTCTTTCCTCTCGCAAGTGCTACAGCAAGATTCGCCACTACAGTAGTCTTACCCTCTCCCTGTGTAGAACTTGTAATCATCAATGTTCTGGGTGATTCATCGCCAGATCTCAAAAATTTAAGATTTGTCCTTATTCGCTTATAAACCTCTCCTATGGACTGCTCTTTTATATCATCATAAGTTATTCCACCACCATAAGTGGGAACAACTCCAATTACCGGCATTGAGAACCACCTCTCTATATCTGAGGTCTCTTTTATTGAAGTATCAAGATACTCTACAAAAACTGCTGCTGCAACACCAAGTCCTAAACCAAAAATAAAAGCGAATAGTATGTTTCTCTTCATATCAGGGGATACAGGACCTTTAGGAAGTCTTGCCTTTTCTATAACCATCACAGAACCAACCTCACTCACCTCAGCAAGTTTCACCTCTTCATATCTCTGTAGTATCATAGTGTATACACCTTCGTTAAACTGGTAAGACCGTTGGAGTGCAGCAAGTTCATACTCCTTCTCGGGATACTTTTCAAGCCTTTCTCTATACTCCTTGAGTAATTCATCAGTTGCTGATAGTTTTGCCCTGATGTCAAGGAGACCAAGTCGTGTATGAATTATTCTTTGTGATATATCTTTTACCATATCGAGTGGGTCGAGCATAAGTAACTCATTACCCTCCCTATCTATTAATCTCTTCTCAATCTCCTCTCGCGTTCTTTCTATTCTATCTGTAATCTCTATAATGGTTGGATGATCTGTTGTAAGACCAGCTTGGATATACAGCATTCTCTCCTGATTGAGTTTTAAAAGTTCGTCTCGAAGAGTATTGATTGAGACATTCTGAATTGAGGTTAGTGAAGTGAAAAGTGCCTCATTCTGTTTCTCAAGCTCCTTCTCAAGGTTTGTTAGTGCCTCTTCTTTCATCCTTATTTCTATAATAATAGTATTTCTCTCATTTTCAAGCTCAGCAATTTGATTTTGAATTAATGCACCTCCAGTCTCTGATAAAAGATGGTGTTTGCGTTTAAACTTTTCAAGAGCCCTTTCACACTCTTCCAACCTTCCTCTTGAGAGCGGAAGTTGAGCCTCTATAAAATTCTTTTTCTCCTTTATTTTCGCCTTTGCAAGATTTGCAGACTGTTCAGAAAAACAGGATGAGATAGTATTTGATAAAATCATTGCTCCCTCGGGTGATAAATACTTAACCGTTATTATGATGATATTTGCTGCCCTTATAGTGTTTATAATTGTGCGGGAGCGTACATCTGATGCAGGGTCACTAACACTGAGTAGGGGAAGTTTCTCCTTGTTCTCCTTTAATTTGGCCACAACAAACTCCATCATGTCTCTTGATTTTATTATCTCCAGATACGTATCTATTGAAGTAATTTCCTCAATTATCCTTGTTCCCCGAACAACGGAAGGAGGCTGTTTTATTAAGACTTTGGACGAAGCCTGGTATATCTTTGGCATCCTTTGTGTGAGGAAAAATGTGACAGCCATAAGGCAGGCAAGTGACCCAAGTATTATCCACTTCCTTCTCCAGAATAATCGTAAATATCTCCTTATATCAATCTCTCCATCCATATATAAAATTTATATAAAAGAATAAAAAACTATAGTCGCCCCGAAGCCTGCTGCTACCATTTATAGACTTTGGAGTGCTGTGACCGCGTTTACCCTGTAGAGGAATACTCTATAGGGTCACAGTGGTGCCCCGCTAAGGCGGGGTACTCCAAAAGGTTATCATTGCGAGACTGAACGAAGTGAGCGTGGCAATCCCATATTCAATATTGCCGTATGCATAGAACAATAATTAGTCAACCAACCTGTAAACCATATAAGAGAAACTTATCACAAAAGATATATCCCTGAGGACCTCCAAAACACTCTTGAATTTCCTATACCCAGTCTCTCCGACAAAAACCATATCACCAGGAAAGAGTTCAGGTATACCGTCCCTTATGCCTGTTTTGAAAAAATTCTTTAGATCAACTTTTACAACTTCTGGCTCAGGAAATGAACGTACGACCTTAACCTTTGAAAAATCAGCATATTTTGTAGGACCACCAGCAATGGTGATAAGGAAAAGAAGGTCAGATCCTTCTGGTATCGAATACATACCTGGAGACCCTATTTCTCCCCATATAGACACCTTCATCTGGAGCTCTCTTCCGCTGCCAAGAAATGTGTAATACTTTACAGATGAGGTCTCAGATAGCCCACTCTGAGATAGAATTATAATTACTAATAATAGATATGCCATAATACCCTCTAATTATTTCCCTTGACAAAATTTGTATTTTATGTTATAATGTATATTCATTACGCCGGGGTGGCGGAATTGGTAGACGCACTAGCTTGAGGGGCTAGCGCCCTTTATGGGTGTAGGAGTTCGAATCTCCTCCCCGGCATACATATAGAATATTTTTAACTTTAAGCTTTGTTCTAAATCCTCCCTGGAACCTCTAACCTATATGAAAATAATTGAATGTGATTATACCATAAAATCCAATCAATGTCAAGACTTTTATAATGAGCTTTATGAAAAAGTCCAGAAATCTCTGAAACCAAGAGAGCTCAAAGGTAGTTTCTCAGAAGGTCAATAAATTACTTATAGACTAACTCTATCTATCTCTGCTAATTTTTTTCTCTTTCAAAATAATCACAGGCATCCCTGACACCACAATCATAACAGCGTGGTCCGATTGGTTTGCATATTTCTCTTCCAAACTTGACCATAAAGGTGTTAAGGAAACAAAGTTCCTCTATGGGAGCTATCTTTGTTAGTTCGATCTCTGTTTTGTATGGTTCCTTTGTCTTAACCAGTCCCAATCTATTGGATATTCTATGTACATGCGTATCAACTGGAAGGGCAGGAATGTCAAATCCAAAAGCGAGGACACAATTTGCAGTCTTTCTACCTACACCAGGAAGGGTAAGAAGTTCCTCGATATTATTAGGTACTATACCATTAAATCTATCAATAAGAATCGATGAAATCTGCTTAATTCTCTTAGCCTTTACATGGTAAAAACCAACAGGTTTAATCAAATTTTCTAATTCTTCCAGTGGTGCATCTGAAAATTCTTTTGGAGTATTGTATACAGAAAAAATTCTTTCAGTTGCAGCATCTGTAGTCTCGTCTCTTGTCCTCTGGGAAAGCAGCGTTGATATAAGCACAAGAAAAGGATTATTTTTTTTCTTATTACTATAACCGTATAATCTGTGTAAAAATTTCAATAAAAATTTTACCTTCTCTTTCTCTCTCATAGCTTTAATATACTCTCGTATTACTTAATTCTGGCATAGTGCAATAAATCAGTATTTTTCAACTATTTAAAAAGTTCTTGTATTTTATTTCCATAATTTTTTAATATCTGATTGCTTATATCTGAATTGAGTATAACATATATTCAGCTAAAAGTCAAGTAGATTTGGGAATTTTTTTCTTGACAAATCAGATTTTTTATATTATATTATTATATATGAAAGTGATTATATTTTGGATGTTTAAAGAACTGTTTATAAACCTTCATTTCTCATAAGTAGTTATTTATAACATCTTATAAAGCAAGATGTTATTAACAATTCAAATTGTTGAAAATTTTGTGGATAACTTTGTGGGTTTCTCAGGCATCTTACTATTTTAATTGGAGTTATTACTGTGGAAAACATAAACCCCTTATCAGCAGAGAATACCTGGAAAGAAGTTTTATCAAACATAAGTGGTAAGATACCAACACAATCGTTCAAAACATGGTTGGAACCTGCAAAAGGTGCGTCTATAAAGGGAAATGTCCTTACTGTAGATGTCCCAAATATGTTCTTTGTAGATTGGATTGAGGAACATTACCGTAAAATAATAGAGATTGCCTTGTTAAACATAGTTGGAAGTGAAATATCCATTAAATTTAATCCAATAGAAAGAGGAATTAAGCCAAAAAAGGAAAAGGAAAGGCTTTATAGGATAGATTCACATAATCTACAAAAAAGGTATACTTTTAAAACATTTGTAGTTGGCTCTGGAAATAGGTTCGCACATGCTGCAGCACTCGCAGTTTCAAAGTCTCCTGGTCAGGCATATAATCCACTATTTATATATGGAGCTGTAGGTCTTGGTAAAACGCACTTGATTCAGGCTATTGGGAATTATGTAACCGAGAATACTCCTGGTTCGAAGGTATACTATACATCCTGTGAAAAATTCTTAAATGAGATGGTGGATGCTATACAGAATAGCACAATGATACAGTTTAAAAAGAGATATAGAGGCAAGGATATTCTCCTTATCGACGATCTACAATTTATAGAAAATAAGGAGGGTTTACAGGAGGAGATATTCCATACATTCAATTCTCTTCATGATACTGGTAGACAGATTATTATGACATCTGATAGACCTCCAATTGAGATTAACGGTATAGAAGAGAGACTCCTTTCAAGATTCCAGTGGGGTCTGGTTTGTGATCTCAAACCACCTGATTTTGAAACAAGGATCGCAATTCTAAAAACCAAGGCAGAGCTTGCTGGTGCCAGTGTATCAAATGATATATTGATATATATTGCCCAGAGAATTAAATCAAATATACGAGAATTAGAGGGTGCACTTGTTACACTTTTAGCTCTCACATCGCTTACTGATACAAAATTAACACTTGACTCATCAAAGCAGATGCTTGATGATATTCTTGGAAGGGAGAAGATCACCAAAATTTCTATAGAGAGAATACAGGAGGTTGTTTCTAATCATTACGTAATAACTCCTCAGGCATTACGCGGTAAAAGGAGGACAAGATCTATAAGCTTCCCAAGACAGGTAGCAATATATCTTTCTCGGGAACAAACAGATTTATCTTTAAAGGCTATTGGTAAAGCATTTGGTGGAAGAGATCACTCAACTATTCTGCATGACTATGATAAGATAAAATCTTTAATTGCTAAAGATGATGAGTTAAAGATTGATATAGAGCAGTTAAGTAAAAAAATAAAAGAATGTTGATAACTCCGTCACTTTAAACATTATATTCACATATAGCAAATTCATATTAACTATTGAAAATCTATATAGATACAGATTGTTATCCCTATATCCACATTTCCTATTATATATACTAAATTTTTTATTAATAACTATTAGAAGTAGAGGAATATTATGAGTAGAAATATTATTTTATTCATATGCTTAGTTTTAATTGTCTCTTTCTCTTCTGCAGAGGTAAGAACGTCTTCTTTTCTATATGATACACCTACGGCATATATAGAAAAGGGAGTTTTTTATGAGGGTACAATTGTTACTACATTTACTGGTACTGATGACCCCTATCCAATAGACACAGATGTTCACCTTATGGCATCACTATTTGGTAAACTTGAACTAACAATATCTCTCCTGACATTTAGAGATCCAACTATAACTCCATCTATAAAGTATAATTTAATAGGTGAGTCAAGGATATTACCTGCGATTTCTATAGGTATAATCAATTTATTTGCCTCTAAATATATATCCTCTGTAGGAGTTGGAGAAAGTACGGTTTGGAAGGACGATTCTTCATATATTCCTGAATATATAAGGAGTCCAGAGCAAAATTCATTCTACCTTGTTTTTACTAAAGATTTTGGTGCATGGGGGAAATATAATATTGGTTTTGGTAGAGGAAGTTTTGTAGGATATGGACCAAGGTCTAGACAGTTTAATACCGATAGATTTGACAACTGGAGTAATATCCATACCGATGCGATTGGTATGTTTTGGGGTGTTGATATTGAACTTGGTTATGGCATAAGAGGAGGATTTGAGTTTGATGGAAGAGATTTTAATGTAGGTATTAAATTTAAAAAAGTAGGATTTGAGACAACTCTTGTGGCATCGAAACTTGAGCACAAGTTAGGTGGCTCCCCCAATTTTGCTCCAAGGATAGACCTTTCTACGACATTTAACTCTCATTTTATTCGAAGGATGCCATCTCCACCAAAGATTGGAGCAATTGCTGGTACAGTAATTGATAGAGATACAAAAGAGCCTATAATAGTAACAATTACTATAGAAGGAACTGATCTACCGAGTATTACTACTGATGCTGAGGGGAGATATTCCATAACACTTTCTCCAGGAACTTATACGGTAAAAGCAGAGACAGAAGGATTTTACTGGATGGAAAAGAAGGTATATGTGAGAGAGAGAATGAGTACTATTTGTAATTTTGATATAGAAAGAAAGTAGTCATGGATGATTATAATCCAAGAGAGGTAGAAAAGAGATGGCAGAAAGAATGGGAGAACGATAATATATACAGAACACCTACAAACAAGAATAACCGCAAATTCTATTGTCTCGACTTCTTCCCATATCCCTCAGGAGATGGTCTTTCTGTAGGGCATCTTCGAAATTACATACCAACCGATGTTATTTCAAGGTATAAAAAAATGAGGAAGTTCAATGTACTTCACCCGATGGGATGGGATGCATTTGGACTTCCAGCAGAAAATGAGGCAATAAATAAAGGTCTTCACCCAAGAGAGACTGTTCCAAGATATATAGGAAATTATAAACATCAACTTAAACTTGTAGGTTTGTCCTACGACTGGGATAAGGAGCTAAACTCATCTACTCCTGAGTACTATAAATGGACACAGTGGTATTTTCTCCTCCTTTATGATAGAGGACTTGCATATAGGATGAAGTCGGCAGTAAATTTCTGTCCTAAATGTGGAACAGTGCTTGCAAGAGAAGAGGTTGAAAATGGGATGTGCTGGAGATGTCATACAGATGTTATAAAAATAGAAAGAGAGCAGTGGTACTTTAAGATAACCTCATATGCAGATAGGCTATTAGAAGACCTTGATTTACTCGATTGGCCTGAAAACATTATAGAGATGCAGAAGAACTGGATAGGACGTAGTGAGGGTTTAGAATTTGATATACCAATCGTAGGCTCTAATAGAAAGCTACGTGTTTTTACAACCAGACCAGATACGATATTTGGAATGACATATGTAGTAGTTTCACCAGAACATCCGATTGCTAAAGAGCTGGTGACCTCTAATAGAAAAAAGGAGGTAGAAGAATTCACTCATGAGGTAGAAAAAGAGACAGAGATAGAGAGATTATCAAAAGAAAAGGAACCATTTGGGGTATTTACTGGAACTAATGCCATTAATCCCCTGAATAACGATAAGATACCTATCTACCTTGCAGATTATGTCCTATCGACATATGCCACAGGTGCAATAATGGCCGTTCCAGCACATGATGATAGAGATTTTTTGTTTGCAAGGAGATATAAGCTATCTATTAAAGAAGTTATTAAAGAACCAGGGCGTAATATATTGAATAAACAGATAGATGCTGCCTACACTGGAGAAGGTATTATGGTAGATTCGGCTGAGTTTAGTGGTCTTTCTTCTGAAGAAGGTAGGCAGAGGATTATAAGGCGATTGGAGGAGCTAAATATAGGTAAGCGCGCTGTCCATTATAAACTTAGAGACTGGTTAATATCCCGTCAGAGGTACTGGGGGGCACCCATACCTATGGTCTATTGTGATAGATGCGGAGAGAGACCTGTAAGAGACCTTCCAGTTCTACTGCCTGACGTAGATGAATACAAGCCTTCTGGCACAGGTGAATCACCACTGGTGAATATTCCAGAATTTGTGGACACCGTCTGCCCTGAATGTGGGGGTAAGGCAAAGAGAGAAACTGACACGATGGGTGGGTTTGCCTGTTCCTCATGGTATTTCTTACGATTCGCATCCCCAAAGTTTGAGAAGGGTCCCTTTGATGAAAGGGAGATAAAATACTGGCTTCCTGTCGACCTTTATGTTGGAGGAGCCGAACATGCTGTAATGCATCTTCTATATGCCAGATTCTGGACAAAGGTGATGTATGATGCTGGACTTGTCGACTTTATCGAGCCCTTTGTTATACTGAGAAACCAGGGGGTAGTACATGCACCAACTGGAAAAAGGATGTCAAAATCAAGGGGGAATGTAATAACCCCTGATGAGGTTGTTGAGGAACATGGGGCAGATGCACTTAGATTATACGAACTATTTATGGCACCTTTTGACCAGCCTGTTATCTGGGATACAAATGGAATAATAGGACAGGAGAGGTTTTTAAAGAAAGTTTGGAGAATCGTTGTAGAGAGAGGGCAAGGTGTGGAGAGGAATAGAAGACCTGCGAAAGGAAAAATTCTTACCACTCTGCACAGGACTATAAAAAAGGTGACAGAGGATATTGAGACCTTCAAATTTAATACCGCAATCGCATCCATTATGGAATTTACCAATGAGGTTTATGGGACCAGAATGGATGAACCTACCCATAAACAGGTTGTAGAGAACCTGATTATAATTCTATCTCCATTTGCTCCCCACATATGTGAGGAATTATGGCACAGAATAGGAAAGAAAGGAAG
>JAGMCL010000018.1 GCA_023129165.1 Caldifarciminota bacterium
TGCTGTGCTCCCTATATGTTCAACTTCAACCTGATAAGGAATTACACTGTAAATAAATTTTTCTATCTCATCATATATTTCAGGTGCTTTTCTATCGTAAGGTAATATTCTTACGGCTTTCTTCATTGGGTTTCGTCCAACGATGGATTTTACAAAAAAAGTGAAGTACTGTCATTGCTAATTAATCTCTCTGATTGCTTTTCGGTAATTTTTAACAAGAAAAGCATAAGAGTCGCCGCAATCCAGAGACCGGCAAAGACCGTTATACCCGTGGTAATTGGTCTGGTTATTGTGTCAAAGGGGTAAGAAAAGATATGAGACCCTAACCCCGACAAAAGGAGAGGAATCCATTGGAGACCAACACAAATAAAGATAAAAACAATGATCTCGAGGGAGTTCCTTCGCCAAAGGAGAAAATTTTCTCTAAGAGCGTCCTTAAAATCGTAATCTCTACCAACTATCAGATAAGCTGCGAAAAGAAATGCGATAGTGACCGCAGGACTATAATAAGAAAAAAGTGTTGTACGAAATAGATTTTTTTGAAAGACAGCCATAATGTAAGGAAAATAAGAGATAGCAAAGAGCAAGAGATTAAAGAAAAATAGGTTCTTGAAATGCCTTACAGCACCAGAAAGCACCAAAGATTTTTCTACCTTTCCTTTATCTCGAGCCTCTTTGAAGGCTGTCAAAATAGCCCCTTGCAGCAATGAAACTACAATGCAGGCTAAATAAAAACCAGGAATAGTAACGACAATGCCGGCAATGGAAAAAGCAGGAGGGTTCCAGAATCTATAAAACTGTTGAACAAATCTTATACTGTACAGCAGTTGAAGAGTATGAAAGATAAAAAGCATCCCGGCAACAGTCACTGTAGGCCAGAAATTCTTTTGTAAGAAGTCCTCAGAGGAGTTTAGTTTCGAATCAGATACACTATTTAAAAGTCGCTTAAATGGACGGACCATAATTAAAATCGCTAAAATTATTAAAGGATTGGTAATAAAGATGCTCGAAAAAACATTCATATTGTGAATAGAATTAACGAGCGCACCTAAGGAGTGAGATTTAAGAGAAGATATTATTCCGAAAAGTGTTGGCTTTTCCAATGGGAGAGGTACCGGTTGCATTTTATAAAAAAGGAAGCGTGAAGCGGCGTGATACGCTATGCTAATCAGGAAAATTCCAAAAATTAGCCAGAAAACCCATCTATTATGACAAATTATTTTCCAACCCTTTTTAAAAATGGGAAGATAGGACTGCAAATTTGGAAAATTGCAGAGTTCTCCCTGACGTCTTGCCTTAATAGTCAATAGCTTTTGGAGGAGTAATCCTGCAAAGCACATTACCGAAAGGATGCTTATAACGGTCATAAACTGGGTAATATCCATGTTCATTTACCTTTTTGTTCTCTGTTTTTCTTGTTTTTTTTAGATGTCCGTACTTGCTTTCTAACATTTAATATAACGAAACCTAAGATCCCCAAACTCACTATTATAGCCACGATATCAACTACAAATTCTGGCGAATCTCTCCTCAAAAATGGTAAAGGGATAAGTGCTAATATAAGAATAAATATCCCGACGGTAAATACTATTTTTCCTATATGTGGTTCCATGATGGTATCCTACCTACTTTATGGCATGCAACCCAATGGTCACCTGATTCTTTTTTGAGTATTGGTCTTTCGGTGGTGCATATCTCCTCTGCATACGAACATCGTGGATGAAAGCTACACCCGGATGGCAAATTCTCTGCACTGGGGAGCTCCATACTCTTGAGTGGTAATACCTTCTTCTTTCTCGCTAACCTGGGGTCTGGAATAGGGGCGGCTGTAAGTAGTGCCTGGAAATAGGGATGAAGTGGTCGCTGGAAAACATCATCCAATTTACCCATCTCAATTATCCTTCCGAGGTATATCACTGCTATCCTGCCCCTCCTCGCTATATACCTTGCCGTAGCGAGGTCATGTGTTATATACAAGAAAGCAATACTCATCTCATCATTAAGTTTCATCATCAAATCAAGAATTGAAAGCCTGAGTGATGCATCTATCATGGATACGGGTTCATCAGCAACTATGAATTTAGGTTTAGGAATAATACTTCTTGCAAACACTATTCTCTGGCGTTGTCCACCACTCAGGTGATGTGGATATTTGTTTAAGAAGTATCCGGGTGGCATTACTCCCACGAACTTCAAAAGATTGCATACTTCTTCCTTCGACTTTCCCCTTCTTACTCCGTAGTGAATAAGTGGTGCACTTAGCGTCTGATATACGGTTCTCATTGGATTTAATGCAGCATAGGAATCCTGATGCACGATCTGTCCGGTTGAGTGAGATCTTTGGGAACGCTTCCATTTCATCTTCCATATATTCTCATCCATATACAGGACTTCTCCCGATGTAGGTCTTATGAGACCAAGCACAACTCTGCCCAATGTACTCTTACCACAACCACTTTCACCCACAACTGCCAATATCTCATGCTCAAAAAGACATAGCGATAAATCAGATAATGCATGGACTTGGGTTCTTTTCCGCAAGCCACCCATTTTGAAGGTAACACTTACATCTCTAAGTTCAACCAATGACTCCATCACTCTGTGGTTATATCTGAACACCTAAGACACGCTGTAAGATGTTCATTCCCAATAGATTTGAGTTCTGGCACTATATTCTTACATACTTCCTTAGTATACGAGCACCTTGGATGAAACCTACACCCTGAAGGTGGGTCAAGCAAGCTTGGCGGTAGCCCGGGTATGGGTTTCTTTTTGCTGAGGTCACCAATAATTGATGGGATTGAATTTAAAAGGCCAATTGTATAGGGATGATGCGAATTGTAGAATATCTCATCTATATCACCTACTTCCACTATCTTGCCTGCATACATTATTGCTACCCTATCAGCATGACGAGCAACATTTGATACATCATGGGTCACCATCATCGTGGTGATTCCCAATTTTTTATGGAGCTTCCCCAAGGTTTCCAGGAGATAGAATTGAGTTATCAGATCTAAAGCAGTTGTGGGCTCATCCAGAATAAGCATCTCTGGATCGAGTAGTAGGCTTGTGGCGATAATAACCTTCTGCTTCATACCTCCGCTTATCTCATGCGGATAAGAATTAACAACGCGAGAGGGTTCCAATCCAACAAGTTCAAGTAGATTAGAAGATTTCTTTAGTGCTTCTTTTTTAGATACACTCTCATGATCTAAGATTGTCTCTACCATCTGCTCTCCTATCACCTTTATTGGATTCAATGAATTCTGTGCTGCCTGGAAGACAGTTGCAATCTTTTTCCATCTAAACCGCCTTTGCTCTTCCTCTTTCAATAAGAGTAAATTCTTCCCATTAAATAGTATTTCACCCTTCCTTATATAACCATTAGGAGGCAAAGTGTTAAGAATAGCCTCTACTATGGTAGTCTTACCGCACCCACTCTCACCAATGAGTGCAGTAAATCGACCTTTGGGTACTTCAAGTGAGACATCATCAACTACCCTTATCGCTCCTTCCCTCACCTTGTACTCAACTACAAGGTCTTTTATGGTTATAATAGGTATAGCCATAACTTTACTTTGTCACCTTACTGTAAAGTCTCTTTATTATTGATAAAACCATCTGTCATTGCGAGTCCGTCGCTTGACGGACGTGGCAATCTCATACCTCATCATATAAATCCTTCCATTTGGAATTCATACTGTTGATTAACTCGATTTTCTTCTGTCTTGAACCTCACTTAATCTGTTTCTCTCTTAAAATGCCATTTTTTATGTTATCAAATACTTCGTAATAAACAAGTTTGGTGATTTTGTGTTTCTTTGTAAATCCTTCAACCAATTTCTCTTTATGTTGGTAAGTTCTTATTTTTAAGTCATTAGTAACGCCTGTATAAAGTACAGTGTTCCTCTTATTGGTCATTATATAAATGTAGTAATACTTATTCACTTATGTCGAATCTTGGGATTGCTTCGTCGTCCGTC
>JAGMCL010000019.1 GCA_023129165.1 Caldifarciminota bacterium
AGTTCTGGAAATTAGCCATAAGACGTAGTCAATTTGCCGTGAAGAAAAACATCGGGGTGCCCTTTTCTTTGCTTCGTTTTCCCGCCTATGGCGGGACAAAAGAAATGAAGGCTACAACAGTAATACATCTACTGTTATTGGTTTAAGCAACTTCCCTTGTGCTAAATATTTTATAATCAACTAAAAATTTATTACCTATTATCATTTTTTATAGTAATATCCTCTTCACACCATAGACTATAATATGAATCCATCCACCTATCTTTATTGAGATACGTGTCAGCAAGATTGAGTGCGTTTTCCCTAAGAGAATTATATTCATCCAAAAAATCTCTTATTTTCTCCCTTGCAGAGGGGGTATCATCAGGGTCTATGATTGCACCACACTTGTATCTGTTAATAAGTCGCTTAGCTCCCTCAACATAAGGTGTAGCTATAACCGGCAAGCCAGAGGCTATATATTCACCAAACTTTACTGATAGACACACCTTCTGGGTTAAGAACTCTCTTTCAAGGAGAAGTCCTGCGTCCCCCAGATGAAGCATTCGAGGAACATCTTCAGGATGAGGTGATAGAATTAGATAATCTCTTAAATTATCATCAACGAAATCCTTATTTATATTATAAGCATTGTCCTTTCTACCTGTGAGCATAACAAGAAATACACTTGAATCCATCTCCTTCATTATACAAAAAAGCCTGCTTATTAATCTATGGTCACCCCAGGTCCCAAATGAACCCGAGTGAAGAATAACAAACCTATCACCAATTCCATATACATCCTTTATTGTTGAACTTTTATTAGGGTGAAATTTCTTAGTATCAACGTAAAGAGGAATAAGAGTAGTATTACTTCCTGGAACTATCTTGTGGATATGTTCGACCATAGGCTCGGAAACAGATATAACAATCTTCGAATCTCTTATTAACCTCCTTTCTATCCGTTTCCAGAATTCATATCCCTCTTTGTTTAATCTATGATTTTCATATCCATGTTCAGGATAAAGTCCCCTCATATCGAATATATATTCTATATTTCTTATCTTTTTTAATACCCAGGCAATCAAGGTTGCAGGATAACTCCTTGCATGAATAAGCCTTATATTCCAGATGAAGGTAATGATAAAAATCAAGGGGAGAGTTTCTAAAAGAAACAGTATAAACCACATTGATGTCAGATAAAAACGTGATGTAAAAAGAATAGGAAGGAAGACACCTCCTATACCACTTGAACTAAACCTCCTTGCTACCTTTTTTCTTCGATTGTAGTATTCGACGACCTTTTGGAAGGTTCTATGCTTATCTGAATACATGGTAAGTGGAATGAATCCAAGGTAGAAGAACTTTACATTTTTACATCTCTCTGAGAGCTCTAAGGCTGGATTAAAGAGGTAGTTATCTATTATTGTAGAATAAAAGGAACGCTCAAGAGCTGTTAAAAGTAGTACGCGTCTGTTGTATAGAATGTCTTTTTTAGATTTAGTGAAAAACTTCTCCATATCAAATGCAAGTTATCAAAGACTTTCGTTGAACCTCTTTATTATCTCTCCTGCCTTTTCTCCACAATTAAAAACAAGGTCTATTATGGAAAGGTTGTAAAGGAATTCTCCCCAGAGTTGTGGGTAGATAGGTGATCTGAAATTATAATACCTAACCTCCAATCCCTCTTCTTTAAATAAACGCTCATTAATATATTTTCTTCCTCCATAACCTGAAAGATAAATATCCGCTCCCATAATCTTTGATATATTTACGAGTAAAGATGTTCCTTTTCCTTCTATCTTAAGTTTAGAGAGATAATGGATTTTTGTCTCTATTTTCAAGAGTTTTTTAAAGAAGTTGATAATCTCAATATTTAATGTGACAAGACTATCCCATCTCTTTCTGTACATGTATCTGAAAAATTCTATATGATCATCAAAATAAGGTGCCCTTTTATAGAAATGTATTAAACTCTCTAAATGCCTTATTGACCAACCCACAGCATTGTCAATTCTAACCCTGTTTATAGGCTGCAGTCCTTTACCCTTTTTAATCACAGGAACTGTGAGCCATAGAAAATTTGATGGTGGAGTCTTAACACGATTCCTGTTAACGAAAGAACCACCGCGTGGGAATTGGCAGGAATCCATAATTACGAATGCATCACAACTCATCATCTTATAGAAAAACCCAGACCAGGGTAGGTAATTTGGTTGATGACAGGCAACTATCATAGAGATATTAAAAATCAAATATGTCCAAAAAATGGGTGTTACTATCCTGATATAGGTCCCTGAAAACACTTGGTATAGCGATTTTAGACATACTGAAAAGTAAAAGTTTTAATATTTGACAATGTCCCAAAGTGTTGTGATATGGGTCTGGTCGGTCATTGCGAATTCCGATGACCATCGGGATGAAGCAATCCCATTTTAGTGATAGTAAATAGAGATGAGATTGCCACGTCCATAAGGACTCGCAATGACATGCAACCTCTTGTCCGTTATCACGAGAGTCTGGCAAAATGTCCAATTTTGATATTTAATACCTGCCTGACGGCAGGCAGGTTTAATTTTTTATATTCATTTAGCATGTTAGGTGTAGGCAGGCAGCTGTCTTATCGCTCGTTGAATTATTGTATATTTTTACTGCATCTTCCGTAGGTGCTATAATCAATTTTATCCCTCTTTTTTCGAGTTCCCTTTTAGTTTCTTCATCTACCTTCATAACACCATATGCTCCTGTACCAACAATCAGAGTATCAATATTTTCTTCAAAAATATCCTTTAAGTCCTCTATTGCAAGCCTATGTCCCTCTTTCCTCCACCAGTGAGTTATTATCCTATCCGGTAAAATTATTACATCATTAGAATATGACTCTCCATCAATAACAATGTGTCCAAATTCATAGGAATCTATCATAAAATCTCTCCTTAAATAAATACACCTTCTAATATTATATCACATTTTTTTCTCCATGTCAACTTTTTATATTATTAAAAAATACGTAATATTTAGATGAGATAAATTCGTCTATTTCATTATACTTCCTAACATTCTCTTTTCCTCCAATCTCATAACAGAATGCTGTCATTGCTTACTACAAATCCAATATACTATTTCATAATTTATTCTATTTTTTTCTTGACAAATCACGATTTTTCTGTTAAAATAATACAATGAATGGAATAGGGCGGATAGCTCAGTTGGTCAGAGCGTCGGTCTCACATACCGAAGGCCAGAGGTTCGAATCCTCTTTCGCCCATATATAAGTAGGTGCACTTCTATGTGCACCTTTTTTATATAGCATAGTCTGGAGTTATTTATTTAGTGGACTGATCTTGAGATTGAAAAAAATGTTCTCTTTTAATCTCTTCATATTCCTATTAAAAAAGGAAAACACACGAACTAAAAGAAGATATAAGAGATAAAAATCCCATTAACCGAGAAAGGAGGTGAAATGCAAGAAGCTCTTAAGAAACTTTGCGAACTTCAGGAGATCGATTCTGAGGTTTCGGAATTTAAAAGAAAATTAACAGAAATCCCTGAAAAGAAACGTATAAGTGAGGAAAAGATAAAAAAGATAGATGGTGAGGTCCAAGAGTTAAAAGAAATATTAAAAAATAAAGAACTGCAAAGGGATGCGCACGAGAGAGATATACAACAGACCCGTATGAACCTCTCCAAGCACAAAACTCAACTCCTGTCAGCTAAAACGAATAAAGAATATTCCACACTATTAAAAGAGATAGAATGGGAAGAAAAAAGTGTCGAGAGAGCTGAAGAGGAAACTATAATGAACATAATGGAGGTTGAGAAATTCCCAAAGGAACTTGAAGAAAAGAAAAAGGAACTCGAAGATACTATTAAAAGAGAAACAAAAGAGATGAAAAATTTGGCAAAACAAAAAAACGATTTAGAAAAGGAAATCAAAAAAAAGAGATTAGAAAGAGAGAATATAGCCAGTCACGTCAGCTTCTCGCAGCTCATGACATATGAGCGAATACGAAAGGGTAGAGGCAAAGCCATAGCTTTTGTTGAAGGCAATATGTGCACGGGTTGTCATACCATTCTTCCGCCCCAATTCATCTCTCAAATTAGAGGAAAGAATAAAATTTATACCTGTGAAGAGTGTGGAAGGATTCTCGTGTGGCATGAGGATGTAAAATAAAGAATACAATATTACGTCTTATATGCTATTATACCAATTATTATAATTTCCAGAAGAGAATTTTTAATAACCCACCAACCATAATTCCTTGAAACATAAAGATCGCGGATACATGCTTGGCAATATATTATTATGCAGGAGATAACGCGCATACTGAGACCTCGCAAGAGAGAAAGGCTTGATAAATATCTGAAAGAGGCTGGCATTGCCCTCTCTCGTAGCAAATTACAGGGATTAATTGAGAACGGAAATGTTCTTGTGAATGGTAGGAGGGCGAAAGCAAGTCATATAGTTCATGAAGGAGAAGAGATAAGGGTTCTTTATAAGAAAGCTGTTCCTTTTACAGTAAAACCTGAAAATATATCAATCGATATATTATACGAAGATGAATCTATAATTGTAATTAACAAATCACCAGGTATGGTTACACATCCTGCTCCTGGGCATCTTACAGGTACTCTGGTAAATGCCCTGTTTTATCACTGTACGTTGGCAGGAGGTTCAGGAAAGAGACCAGGAGTTGTGCATAGACTGGACATGGATACATCGGGACTCTTAGTGTTTGCCAAAGAGGAAAAGGCACATCTTGCCCTTTCAAAACAGATTGAAACAAGAAAGATGAAAAGAAAATACGAAGCCTTTGCATGGGGTAACTTAGAATTAAAGAAAGGTATAATAGACGCACCACTCGGAAGACATACCTTAGATAGGAAGAAGATGGCAGTCACACCACTGTCATCACGAACAGCAAAAACACACTATAAGATAATTGAAAGATTCGGTGATGTAACCTACATCTCTTTATCACTTGAGACTGGACGCACACACCAGATAAGGGTACACCTTGAACATATTGGACACCCAGTTGTAGGTGACTTGGCATATGGTGGAAGAAGAAAACTTTCATATGTTGATAAAGATAGATTTAAAAAGATTATGTCAATAATGAAAAGGCAGGCACTACATGCTAAATCCCTGACGCTCCAACATCCACTAAGCGGAAAGGAAGTAACTTACGAAGCCCCCCTTCCAAAGGATATGCAAAACCTTCTTTCATTCCTTAAAGATATAAAAACCCTCTAAGCTATTATATTTTTTGAAGAAGACAAGATATTTATAGTGTTTTAACCACCATAAAGTCCCAATTTTAAAGTAGACCATACTTTTTTCCTTGACAATATATTTTTTTTATGGTATAATTCTTCATTATTTAACCCAATACTCTACAAACCTAATTAATTAAAAAAGATATGAAACGACAGTTTCCTCTTGCAATTGCATTTATATGTGGTATTGGAATGATAATCCAGTTTTTTATCCCACATCCAGTATCACAGAGAACATATCAAGAGGTTCTACAATGGCAGATCATCGTAGGTATCTTTATGGCTATAATTGCCATAAGATCACTATTTGTTGTTCACATTGACAAGATAAAAAGAAAGAAAGAAGGATGGGGTTATTCATTTATAACCCTTTTTGCTGTATTATTCACCGCATTTGTGGGTATCAGGATTGGCATAGGGGAGGATTCACTATTCAATGATCTCTATGCTTATATTATTGTTCCCATGCAATCCACCATGTTTTCTCTCCTCGCCTTCTATATGGCTTCTGCTGCCTACCGTGCTTTTAAGGCAAGAACCGCTCAGGCTACTCTTCTTCTTGTGGTAGCTCTCATAGTTATGTTTGGCAGGGTCCCTATCGGAGAGAAGGTTGCTCCGTGGCTTCCTGCCTTCATTGAGTGGATACTTATGTACCCCAATATGGCAGCACAAAGAGGTATTCTTCTCGGAGTAGGACTCGGCATGATAGCAACCTCTCTTAAGATAATCCTTGGAATAGAGAGGGGATACCTCGGTGGAGGATAAAGGATGAATTTCTTGGAAAAGATGATGAATATCGACAGGAGATGGATATATCTCCTTGTTGGCATATGTGTACTGGTCCCTCTCATACGTCCAGTTGGACTTCCCACATCCATAACCCCATATACCAGGGCATTGTTTGACTATGTTGATAAAATTCCAGCTGATGGACCTGCTGTCCTTATATCATTCGACTTTGATCCCTCCACTTCTCCGGAGCTCCAGCCAATGGCACAATCAATACTAAGACACTGCTTTGCAAAGGATATAAATGTAATGTGTTTGGGGCTTATGCCCACATATATTGGAATGATTGATATAGCCCTATCGAATGTGAAGGATGAATATGGAGCAGTTAGTGGTGAGGATTTTGTCTTTCTCCCATATGTCCCTGGAGTTACTGCTGTCATGTTATCTATGGGTGAGAGTATAAAGAATACATTTATCAGGGATTATTACGGAGTTCTTATTGATTCTCTACCAATGATGCAACATATTAGAAACTACGACGATATCGCAATCGTTGTATCAATTTCAGGCTCTGCAATGCCCCAGTCATGGGCTGTACTTGTTGGAACCACCTACCATGTCAGGGTCGGGGTTGGAACCACAGCTGTATCAGCTGCCGAGTATTACTCATGGCTCCAAACAGGACAGTTTGTTGGTATGCTCGGCGGACTTAAAGGAGCAGCAGAATATGAAAATCTTATTGAATCTAAGGGTTATACCATAGAGGGATTTAGAAAGGTAGCTACCAAGGGAATGGATGCCCAGTCATTTGTTCACATTTTAATGATTGTATTGATAATAATTGGTAATATTGCATTTTTCAGTTTAAGAAAAAGATCCAGACAGATTTAAAAATTAAGGAGGATTAATGTCTCTTAGTCCTTGGATATGGTTTGCTGCATTACTCACGCTTTGCACATTCTCCTTTCTATGGAGGGATAATCCCTTTTATAAATTCGCAGAACATCTCTTTGTTGGTGTTTCAGTAGGTTACACCATAACAATACTCTACTGGAATGCATTCCTGCCAAGGGTTTGGGAACCGATTGTTATAAATCATCAATTCTACGTACTTCTTCCCACAATCCTTGGTATTCTCTCTTTTGCCATCTTCTTTAAAAAGATATCATGGCTCATTAGGTATCCTATTGCCTTCCTTATGGGTGCAGCATGTGGCATTTCTGTCCCGAGAAGCTTCCAGGGCTATATATTCAGACATATGCAGGGCACAATCACTGCAATCTCTCCTGGTCAATCTAATCTTCTTCTTATAAGCAACATAATAATGGTAATCGGTGTAATTGCCACACTTCTTTATTTCTACTTTTCTATTGAACATAAAGGTTTTATAGGTAAGGTTGCAAATGTAGGCATATGGTATATAATGCTTGCATTCGGAGCTGGATTTGGCTACACAGTTATGGCAAGGGTCTCCTTACTCATTGGTAGGCTCCAATTTCTTCTCCACGACTGGCTTGGTGTTATAGACTAACATAATGTAAAGAGAAAGATGGGATAATAGAACTGCGTTCATTCTCGCCTCTATTGGTTCAGTAGTTGGTCTGGGTAACGTGTGGAGATTTCCTTATATATGTTATGAGAACGGGGGTGGGGCACTTCTCATCCCCTATTTTGTTGCCCTCTTTACTGCTGGCATCCCCATACTAATATTAGAATTCTCCCTTGGCAGCAAGTTCTGTAAGGGAGTACCTGGCTCTTTCTCCCTTGCGGGAAAAGGAAAAGAATGGCTTGGCTGCTTATGGACAGGTCTTCTTGAGTGTATACTGCTCGGATATGCATATAATCTAAATAAATTAAAATCACATGCCAACCAAACATCTGAGATATTACTTGGGAACTGGTGGAATTTCATGATAAAAATTCTTGCTCCTCTTGTTCTTATTGTTCTTTTAGGAAATGAATTCTATAGAAGGATTACCTCTTCATATGGAGGTTATCCAAGACTGGCTGAATTCATCGGTGGGTACGGACTTATAATAATATTTATTATACTCTCTATTTTGTTCATGAAAAAAAGAGCTCTTCCCGATTAAAAACCCTGTTATGTTATCCACTTTATCATACTCACCCACCTTTTTGCTTAACTTTTAAGTGAAATTGGGATCAGGTATAGAAATATCATAAGGATACTATTTCAAAATTATGAGTTTCTTTGATAGAGACCTATTACCTGTTAATAACCTCATGAAATAAACACCACTTGAAAGGTTCTTCAAACCATATGTATTGAGGTCAAGTTCTACCTCATGCTCTCCAGGCTCTTTAAGTTCATCCACAAGCGTTGCAATCTCGCGTCCAAGTAAATCATAGAGTTTGATACTGATAACTGCAACATATGGTATACTATAACGAATTGTTGTTGTTGAACTAAATGGATTAGGATAATTCTGTTCCAAGAAAACGACATTAAATGACGGTGATAAATCACTATCAATTATTATATCATCCACTATGAGAGTATAAGTGCTGTCTGAGAAAGCTGGTGTTTGAATATAGAGACACCTCGCCAGTCTATCATAGAAATACCCATCTCCACCTTGCCTGAGTGCCTGATATGATGGCATTGCAAGTACTGCATCCCCATTTTTCCAAACAGCAGCAGGTCCTTCTAAGACGCAATGAATACTCGATAGATAAACTCTATTTAGGGGTTTTCCATCATATGTTCCCTGTGTGGAACTAATGTTTATAGTAAGTGAGATAGTTCTCTCTTCATACTTTAAGTACTCCACAAATAGCGTCTGTGCAAACCTCCCGGATTGATATTCGAGTGTTTTTCCGTCATCCTCGTAAAGTGTAAATCGTGCATCTCTTTCTGGAGAGGGATAAATTTCCAGCATCAATGTATCAAGTATTTTTTCATCGGTATAATTCATCACCGGCTGCATTGGTATAATACTACCAGCCTTGATAAAGAGAGGTATCTTATCCAAAGGAGTTTCCACTGTTACATTCTGTCTACCATTAAATACCTCGTCTGTCCAAAAGTATATCCACTTACCCTCTGGTAGGTATACGGATTTACTTGTTTGCCCTTCCTGTACAACAGGTGTAACTAATATTGTTTCACCCCAGAGATACGATGAACTTTCATCAAAGAGGTTATTGTCATCGGGATAATCAAAAAAAAGCGGTCTTGCAAGTGGGAGACCACTTTCATAGTTCTGGTATGCCAGGGTGTATATGTAGGGTAAAAGTTTATATCTAAGTTGGATATATCTCGTACAAATATCCTCTGCTTCCTCACCGTAACCCCACGGTTCTTGATGTTGGTAATCCATCCCATGGGCACGAGTTATGGGACAGAAAGCTCCATACTGCATCCACCGTACATAAAGTTCTGGACTGGTAATATCACAACAAAAACCTCCAATGTCGGAATTGTGATATGCCAGTCCTGATATCCCCATATTTAACAACATAGGTATCTGAACTTCAAGTCCACCAAAACTCGTTCCCACATCTCCAGACCAGGGGATAACGCCATAGCGTTGAATACCTGCATAACCTGAACGAGTAAGATTGAAGAGTCGTTGGTTGGGTCTAAAGTGACTGAACCCCTCAAAGATGGTTTTAGCCCAAAGCAGGTTAAAAATGTTATGAACCTTATCTGCACTTCCAAGGTAATGGTGCATATCCTCAGGATGTTCCTCAGGTTCACCAAGGTCAGTCCAAATACCCGCCATTTCATCTCCAAAAAATGCTGGGTGCTTATCCCACCACCAGCTCTGGGCTGATGGATTGGTCAAATCCAATAGTCCTGCGTTACAATCACATGACCACCAGTTTTTAATCAAGTAAGGTTGTCCATCTGAATCGGTTGCAAGAAAACCTTCATTCATCGCTGACCAGAAATTTGTTGAATACTCAACAATATAAGGTTCTGTAATAACAACTGTTTTTATCCCCTGTTCTAAAAAATCTGCCATCATTCCAAATGGATCAATCCAACGAGTATAATCCCAGCTTATGTCTCCCATATGATTAAACCAATAAAGGTCTAAGATAATCGCATCACAAGGAATCTGTTTTTTTCTTACGGTTTGAACAAATTCCCTTGCTTCCTGTTCGTTCCTGTAGCCATACTTTGACTGTATGTATCCAAATGCCCACCTTGGTGGTAAGGGCTGGCGACCGGTTAGCCATGTATATTTCTCGAGCTGATTCTGAATCTTTGAAGCAACAATTAAAAAGTAAGAAAGCTCTCCTCCAGATGTCTTATAAAAAAATTTAGTGGGATCTGAAAACCCCAGATCAAATAGACCAGGGTAAGTATTCTCAAAGTATATGGCATAGCTATTTGTCGATGCCAAAAAAGGTATGTTAATATTCATAGTTGCTAGAGGTATATTATAACCAAAAATCTGTTGATTGTAACTATAAAATAGTTGACCACGTTTATCAAGACTGGTACCACGTTCACCTGTGCCATAGAAGTGGTCGTTAGCATGGAGCTTAAATGTCACCCAACGCTCTCCCTGGTTCGTAGCCAATCCCCCTGAGATAGGTTCAGTCAGAAGTAGTCTGCCAGAAACGTCGTAGTAGGATATTCGAAATGGCGTCTTGTGACATATAATTATGATTGAGGCAGATGATATCTGAAGTAATGAATCTGTTTCATTTAAAGAGAAACTCACCGTCTCTGTAGTATCCTGGATAATAACCAGAGACGAATCAAATTGGGTAGATTCTGCAGGCAAAAAATTTACACGAAGTATATCAGGCTTATAGAAGATAAATTCTACAGATGATGAACCAGCATTTATAACAATCTTTTTACCCTCGATTGCATATCCTGAAAAACCGCCCATGTATATTTGAGCCTCAGTGCTGAACACGAGTAACAATATAACAGGTAAAATATAGAAGAATCGGTGCATTAATATACTCCATTATTAAGCGCAAAGTTCCGTTGTCATGCTTATTTATTATATTATACAATAGACATAAAGTCAAGTAAAAAAGAGCCTTGAAGGGAGGTGTTGGGGTCAGGCTAAGAGATAAGAGATAATTACTAGACATTTAATCAAAAAGGTAATAATAAGGAGTTTTATTGAGACAGGTCACAGAGGATTCTGGGAGATGAGAGATTTTATAAAGAAATAATAAATAAGGCAAAAGAGATAGTGGATATAAGAGATAACATTATAAAGGATATATCCCTTGAGGATATTTAAGTTAAGGTAAAAGAATTTACTGGAGTTACAGTAGATGAATTAAAGGTAAATCGAGAAATAAAGAAGTAGTAAGGGCAAGGAGTCTATTCATTTTTTTGAGTAAGCTATATACTGAGTCATTATGTAACGATATTGCGAATTATATAAACAAGGAACCCTGGTCATTAGGTTATATAGAGCGGATATTAAGTAAGGAAGAATTAAATGACTATATATAAAAGTTAAAATGGTAGGCAAAATCTCTGCCCTATCTCTTATCTCTTAGCCTGACCCCGTTTCTATTCTTTTTTTCTTGACTTTATTTTGTTTCTATGGTATAATATGCCCAGTCGCAGGCGGCGTAGCTCAGCTGGTCAGAGCAGAGGAATCATAATCCTCGTGTCGTGGGTTCGAATCCCTCCGCCGCTACTTAAACATGTTCCCTAATTATTAGTGAAAAAAAGAACACCACTGTCATCAATTGTTGGTTCTCAATGATCGGTAAATACAGTGTATATCAGGATACCAGTAGATCAGTTGGTAGAGTATCAGAAAACCAGGTACAAATCTCTTGCAACTTATAATCTGATATCCTGATTCTCTGATCTACTTCCTACTGACCTGCCTACCGCAGGCAGGTAATCTGATGCCCTGATACACTTCCAACTGATACTCTGATTGCCTGATATGCTTCCTTCTGTCACTCTGCCAAAGTGAAGCATCTAGCATGAAAATAATATATATAATAATTTAATTGCTCAAGTTGACAAACATGGGGAGTCGTCCAACAGGCAGGACGCAGGACTCTGGATCCTGTTATTGGGGTTCGAATCCCTGCTCCCCAGGTAATAAAATTTCAACCTTTCTAATCCTCCCTACTGATGAATAAAATATGGAAAGCAATAAGTGCTAACTACTCCCTCAAGCTCTATGCTTTGGTTCTCGCTCTACTCATATGGTTCTATGTAGTTCTACAGAATGAATATCAGATAAACCTTGTAGTTCCTATTGATTTTCAGCTCGAAAACGATAGCGC
>JAGMCL010000002.1 GCA_023129165.1 Caldifarciminota bacterium
TTAACCTAATCAACCAATTAACTTTTCAACTAATCAACTCTTATCTCATTTAACCCTTCTTCTATCGTGACTGGGAAGTCACTCCTACATTCCCTTTCCGGTAGGAGGGGTTTCCTAACCCCGATTAAATTATCGCAACGAGGACGTTGCTCCTACCGTACTCACAATTTAACCTAATCAACCAATTAACTTTTCAACTAATCAACTCTTATCTCATTTAACATTAATCATTTCTTCTCAAGCCACCAAGACACAAAGGCACAAAGTTTTTTCTAATTACTGATTACCGATAACCAATTACTTTCGTTCTTCTCTCTCCATCCTTCTATCACCTGAAACCTGACATCTGAATAACAAACACCCTCAACCCCAAGAGTTTTTGGGACAGAGGGTGCTTTATCTTACGAATTATATGCACTATAACTTACTTACCCCTGTAAAATTCCATGCTTCTATTCTCATTGCAGGCACTTTACTACCTGTATAGAATGGGACATCATAACTTTCAACTTCAGGAACAAGTACAGATGGTGAGAGATGGGTAACCCTGCAGAGTGCCTTGATCAGACTCTGTGTAAACCTTAAATTGTATAGAGGTTTTGTAATTCTCCCATCCTCAATAAGGAATGTGCCATCCCTTGTCATACCGGTTATTGATGCTGTTATGGGGTCTATGGGATTGGTATAATGAAATCTTGTTACATAGATACCCTTTTTTGTCTCCTTTATCATTTTATCTATATTATCCTTTCCACCTTTAATAAATAGATTCATTGGATACGGTCCATAGGCAGACGAACCAATAGAATGACCAGTTGATTCTTTACCCTCTTTTGCTGCAGTTCTTCTATCGTAGACAACCCCCTTTGCAACACCCTTTTCTATTAAAACCACCTTTTTCTTTGGTATCCCTTCAAAATCAAATGGAAACGGCATTCCCTCCTTCGAAAGACCATCATCCCATATGGTTATATTGTCACCCATAATCTTTTCACCAATTCTACCACTCATAAAACTCCTATCTTCCTGGAAGGCAAGTGCACCGAATCCAAGCCAACCGAGAAACATAAGCATATCCGTTACTGCAAGTGGTTCCAATATCACATCATACTCACCTGGTTTGATTGAATTTAGGTCTTTTTGCATCTTCACCTTTTTCACTATCTCTCTTGCAAATATCTGGTAATCTATCTCTTCTACATTCCTCGAACCAGTACTTCCGTATGAACTTGCTATATTACTCATAACCACATAAACAATGGATGCAGCTGTTGAAAGATTGTAGGAAAATAAGCCTTTTGAATTACCAAGTGCAATCTCAAGTGTAGATGTTGGAAATGAACCATAGGTTGAGAAACCAGCAGCTTCATCTATTATTTCTTTTACTACATTAGCCCTATCTACAGGAGTAAAAGAATTCGTATTTTCATAAAAGCTATTTACCTCAAGATACTTCTTTGGCCCTGGTAAAGGAACAAGTTCCTGGATGGGTTCTGTGAATTTTGATATTTCACAGGCAGTTACAACTGCCTTTTTAATGGCTTCACTATCTATTCTGTTAGTAGTTGACTCCCCCACTCTCTTATCATTTATCACTCTTATCTCAAGTTGAATATTTCCTTCCCCCATATTCTGATGGATATATGAATTTGCAAATCTCGTAAGAAATGAGTCCCATATAAAGAGACTAACTTGTGTCTCCTCAGCAGTGGAATATGAAAGTGCTTCATCTATTACCTTCTTAATCTTATTCCTACCTAACATTGTGCCTCCTTAAGTAACCGTAAGTATTGTCAAAAAACTAACCACAGATTCACCCTGTTAAATAGTTACAAAATTGAGTACAAGTAATCACTCCTGGTACTTTATTTAACAGGGGAACCACAGAGATTTTATTATTTTCTCCATGTTCTCTCCTGAGCCTCATATTTCTTTAATTTCTACATGAGTGTCCCGCCAAGGCGGGGCAAACAGCAGCAAGTTTACTTCGTACAGAGTCCGTTGGACAGGGTCAAGCCCTGTCCCTACATTGCCAATCAGCATCAACTGTAGGGACAACCCTTGTGGTTGTCCGAACCCGTTGGTCAAGCCCTGTCCCCACACCTCCGCGAACTCTGCGGTTGCAACCCCAATAATCGACCTATCACCTACCACCTTCCCCTTCCAACTATCACTATCACATTCTACCTATCACATTTCACATTCCACATTATCGCGACCAGGAGGTCGCTCCTACCACATCTCACATTTCACATTCAACATTTCACCTAACTGCCTTCTATCGCATCATAATCATCTTACAGCTCTCTGTATAGTCTCCTGCCTGAATTTTATAGAAATAGATTCCTGGTGCTAATTTATTTCCATTCTCATCCCTGCCATCCCATATGACTGTATGTTCTCCAACCTCCATTTGACCGTTAACAAGCGTTGCAACAAACCTTCCAGACAGGTCATATACAACAAGCTGGACATTAAGGCATTCAATCAAATTATAATAAATTGTGGTCTTTGTAGTAAATGGATTGGTTACATTACCCAGAGCAAATATCGTAGGAAAATCAGAATTCCCCTCCCCAACTGCGTTTATTCCTGTGCAACATATCAGGCTATCTCGTAATTCCAAACTGCTGTCTCCTATCTCAATCAATTGCATCCCGATTTCATACTTACAGCGTGATGTATCAATATTAACCATTGGTGTATCAACAACGATTAAAATATTCTCCATACAGGTATCAGACTGGGGACAGGGTATATTTCCATTTGCGTCCATTTTTGCTACCATAATATTTGCTGGATTCCAGGAAGATTGTAGTGGCCAATCCGTATATCCTACAGTTACATAAGTATCTGGAGGACATTCAATAATACACTGACCATAATCCTCCCCTGTCATCCATGTCCCATGATTTTGACAACCCTGTAATACATTTGACCAGAGTATCGTTCCGTTCTGGTCTATTTTAACAACAAGCAAGTCTGTTAGACCAGGAGGTGCCTGAATACCAGGGACAGTAAATCCTGTAAGCACATAATTGCTGTCAGATGTTGGTTCAATACAACGAGAACTGGCAAGATTAGATATGCTGTAGATTCTACATCTACCATTCCATCCAACACTCAAGTCTGAATTCAACCTCATAACCATGATACAAGTATCTATATCACCAGTAAGTATATAACCGGTGATATGGTCGTTTTTGATACTGTAGGCACATCCAAGCATCCCGGGTGGTATATAATCATAAATCCATATCGTAGTTGTGTCTAAAAACCCATTAGATTTCCTTCCCTTAAAAACAAGGATATCAGATGTCCCGGATTCAGAATCAAAGGATCTACCAGCAACCACAAAAAGGGTACATGGTGTTGTTGTCCAATCCTCAATAATAGAATATGCATAATCATCTTTGGGAATACCACCATCAGATGTATATTTACCATAGGCATACGACCAGCACCAGGGTGGTGGCATTAACCCCGTTGTAGCTTTTACCTTAAACACCAATACATCAGAGAGACCACCACAAGGTCCAGGCTCTATATTACCAGAAATAAGATAATTTCCACCATCCTTAACAATGGAGTATGCATAGTCACCTGTCCGTATCTCTTGAGGAGCGTAATACAAACCCGAATATAACCATCCCCAAACCAAACTACCATCAGTGGCATGTATCTTGAAGACCAGGGCATCAGCACTGTCGATCATCATAAATCCTGGTTTTGTGTAACCTGCAATCACATAATAAACACTGTCACCGCAATAATCAACAATAACAGAGCGACCATAGTCATCGAACATATCACCACAAGGGAATCCATACGCCCTTGCCCAGATTACAGTTCCACTATCAGCATTCAGTTTTGTAACCAGTACATCAAGGCCACCTAATGGACCGGGGTTTGTATGACCAACAACCACATATGCGTTGCTAATACTATCATAATCAACAGTATCACAGGCAATTGCGTATACAGTATCATTGCATGAAGCCTCCTGTATCCATCCTGTATCATATACCTTTGCCCAGGTCTGACCCACCAGAATCAATAAAATATTAATTCCTAACATATAAACTCCTTTGTTTGAAAAAAGACATCAGACAAAAGACCAAAATATGAAAAATATGACTACTATAAAGAATTTTCATAAAAATAACTATTATCTGAATCCTGTCTTTCGCACGACCCCGCCTTTAGCGTGGTGCCCCGAAGCCTGCGGCTACCATTTTATAACTCTCATTCATGTAGGCACGAATTTAATTCGTGCTAAATACATCTGAATGGTTAAAAAACCTGCCTACTCACGACTTAGCGGGGGTAGGCAGGTTAGTGTCTTGGTGGTAATTGTTAGAACGTAACATGTTAAACAGACTCTATTGAATCAGTATTATCTTACGGTTCTCTGTTTGATTTCCCGACTGAATCTTGTAGAAATAGACCCCTTGTGCCAATCTTCTGCCCCTTCCGTCTCCGCCATCCCATACGACGGTGTGTTCTCCCGCCTCAATATATCCTTCAACGAGTGTGTACACAAGCCTTCCTGTCATATCATATATGGTCAGTCGAACATCGCCTCCAACCCTCAAATTATAGTAGATCGTGGTTTTCGATACAAAGGGATTTGGAAGATTGTAAACACCGTGTATGCTTGGAAAGGCAGAAGACTCTTCAATCCCTGTTGGCCCAGACCTACAAATCACGCTGTCGCGAACTTGTACGAGAGTATCTTCAATCTCCATCCACTCCATCCAAATTTCATACTCACACTTCGACATCTCAAAAGCTACCTCTGGAGAATCCACAAGTGTCTCAATATCCTTCATGCAGGTATCGGGATGCTGCCAACAGGGTATGTCCCCGTTCACATCCATTTTGGCAACGAGAAGATTGGTGGGAGTCCATGGAGACGGTTGTGGCCACTCCGTATATCCTGCAGCCACATAAGTATCCGGGGGGCACTCGATGATCCACTGACCATAATCCTTCCATACCATCTGGGTACCCTGATTCAGGCAGCCCGCCAAGACTTTAGACCAAATTATCGCTCCCGTCTGGTCTATTTTCATAGCCAGGAGGTCGTGAGAGTTTGTCAGGCTGGGAGCAGTGAATCCCGTGAGCACATAATCGCCGTCGGAGGTGGGCTGAATACATCGGGAATTGGCGAGATTTGGAATGCTGTAAATTTTCGCGTTGCCACCCCATCCCACGTTAAGATTCGGGTTCAATCTCATAACCACGATACTGGTATCTGTATCGCCTGTAAGTATGTATCCGGCTATGTGGTCGTTCTTGATGCTGTAAGCACATTTAAAATGTCCCGGTATTCCATAATCGTAAATCCAGCCTGTTACAGGGTCGATCCATCCATCGGATTTCCTCCCCTTAAACACCAGGATGTCTGAGCCCAAACCCGATTCAAGGACGGACTTTCCCGCAACAACAAAGAGACTGCATGGAGTTCCCGAAGTGTGATCCTCGATGATAGAATATGCATAGTCATCTTTGGGTATGGGGGGATCAATGGTGAGAAATTTCCCGTAGGCACAAGCACAAGGCCAGGCCAAAAAACCGGTTGCCGCATCCACCTTAAATACCAACACATCGGAGAGCCCTCCACAAGGCCCAGGCTCAACATTCCCCGCGACAAGATAATCACCCCCATCCTTAACAATAGAGTATAGATAGTCATCTGTATTTATCCAATCCGGGTCAATGAAATATCCCCCCAAATACACATTACCCCATACCAGAATACCGTCAATGGCTCGTATCTTGAAAACCAGGGCGTCGGTATTGGTTCCCGCTGGCCAGTGGACATCGGAGTAACCCGCAATCGCGTAATAAACGCTGTATCCATCATAATCCACTATAACCGAGCGACCATAGTCATCGCTGATCGCTTCGATATCCAAAAAACCGTATGCCCTTGACCAGATCACGCTGCCATCGGAAGCCCTCAGTTTGGTAACCAGGACATCAAGACCTCCAAGTGGACCATTATCTGTATGCCCGACAACCACATATGCACTTATGTCGGAAAAGGTGTCACAGGCGATGGCGTAGGCGGTATCGTTGAAAGAAAAGTCCTCCATCCATACTCTGTCATACGCCTTTGCCCAGGTCTGACCAACCAGAATCATTAAAATACTAATACCTAACATATTACCCCCTTTTTTACAACAACAACAATAAAACAACTACTAATATATTATAATAAAAAAAGAGTGATTTGTCAAGTAAAAAATTTTAATACACCTTCTAATCAAATGGGAAATAAAAATCCCTTGACAACCAATTCGTTTTGTGGTATAATTATTGAAATCCCTTATAATAAACTAAAGTAACATTTATGAAAATTTTTTTGTTCATATTATTTCTCCCCTTTATACTTTCCGCTGATATATGGATAGAAACAGACTGGAGTGAATCAGAGAGTTATGATTCTCTATATAACATCGAAAATAAGAGATTTCCAGGAGAACTAAGATTACATATACCTTCAAATCAAACCTGGCTCGATACTATACAACTCGAAAACATCGTATCCATCATATCACTTGAACAAACCCCTGATGGCGTTCTCTGGGCAGGAACAAAGGGTGGCAAGGTATTCAAATCCACAGACGGAGGAATTGAATGGGACACCGTGACACAGATTCCAAACGCAACCGATATATATGACCTTGCAGTCAATATTGATGGCTCTCTTATTACCTCAAAATCACCGGCACCTGGAGGAATATACAGGTGGGACAGTATCTATAACATATGGGAACTTCTTGGTAACAGTATAAGCAACAGAAAGGTTCGTTCCCTTTTAGTAGATCCACATGGTTTCATATACGTAGGTACAGGAGATACCTATGCAGAAATATGGATGTATGACCCTGTCGAGGATACCACAACGAAAAGGGTCACTATATCAGGAGGTAAGATCATCCATACTCTCATTCGCACCACCAATGGAGTAATGTGGGCAGGTGGTGAGACTGCCTCGGGGGGGTTTGTTGCACGCTCGGACGATGGATGGGCAACGTATGAAATCATAGGCTCCTTCCCCTCTTATGTTAGAAGTGTATATTCTCTCGCGTCTTCTCAGGACACCATATTTGCAGGAACAGGTGATACCTATGGCACCATCTTCTTTCTTGAGGATACTAATTGGCTTACCCTGTTAGATACACCATATCTCCAGAAGGCAAGTAGTATCCTTCATATAAATAACATCTTGTACGTTTCTGGTACTGGATACGATGAAGTAAACACAGGTTATGTTATAGCCATGAGAAATGATAACTGGCAGGTATTTCCAACTATTACAGGAATATTCGATTGTCCCTCGATACTTGTGGATAATACAGGATTTCTACTCGCAGGCACAAAACCAGGAGGCATACTCAAAAGCGGTTATTCAAAGGATGGCTTCATTATATCTAAAACATATGATATAGGTACAGACAATGGCAGTTCAGAGTTTGAACGGCTTATGATTGATGCATCTGAAACCGGTGGTTTGGTAGAAGTAAGGATAAGGTCATTCAACGATTCATCATCCATTATTTCCTGGGATTCTTGTTCAGTCATACCTTCAGGGTCGTCACTTGAAGATATAAACTCTATTACTAATGGAGATAGATACATTCAGTATAAAATTGATATGGAGACAGAAAACCAGATGATTACCCCAATAGTATATGAAATCGGAATAGAGTATACAATTGATACTTTACCTCCTTATATTGTATATGCAAGGGCATCTGATGGAAGTGATAGTCTTATTCCAGGGATTGATACCGACGACTATGTAGAGATAAGATTTTCTGAGTCTATTCTGGATACACCAGGTATAACTCCAACAAATATAGATTATATTCTCAGCCTATCACCTGAAGGAACCTGGTTAAACGGGCTGGGACTAATGTGTGGTGCAGTGTTTATAGAACCTGATTTGTTGAGATGGGAACCACTACTCTGGCCTCCATCAGTTGATCCCCCCTCTGTTTCAGTGGGTGATACCATATTCCCACACATCCTTACTGATATATGGGGCAATCCTGTAACGGGTTTCTGTGTAATTGATGGCAGTTTCTATGAACCCGATACTATATCTCCCTTTATAATTTCCTCTATTGCATATGATGCCGGGGGCGAGAAGGCAGGAGATGGGGATAGTGTAATAATTACATTCAGTGAGATAATGGAGGACGTGGTATTTGAGTATCTTGATAGCATCCTAAAACTCTCATCCTCTCATACATGGGGAGAAATTGATACAGCCATCCAGAGACAACTTGATTTAAAGATTATCCTGAAGAATGGTCCAACTATCTCCATCGGGGATACAATATATCCAAACGGTGAGATTTTAAAGGATAGGCATGGCAACCCATGCTGTTCATTGTCTATTATAACAGGTAATCTTGGTGGAAGGCTTACTGCTACAGCCTGTGCAACCAATGGCCTTTTCCCGGAACAAGAAATAGAGGACGGCGACTTCGTTAGAATAGATTTCAATAGAAGGGTATCACTCACAGGTGAATTAAGTTCTAACACTATAGATGATGTCTTAAGTCTTTCTGACTTCCACACGTGGTTTCCATGTCAGACAATCTGGAACATAGATAGTACATCATTGGTAATTGTATTCCATCCACAAAATGATACTCCGACTGTATGTATTGGAGACATAGTTTATCCTGATTCAGTAACGATTATAGATAAGCATGGAAGGTATCTATATAAACCATTTTTAATAGAGGGTGAGTTACAAATTACCGAAAATAATTTCGATTCAATTTCCCCCGAACTTCGATTGATTGTATATCCGAATCCTGCAAGGGAAAGGGTAGTTATTGAAATAGAAGAGGGAAGAGAGAAGATATCCGTTTCTATCTATGACCTGTCTGGTAGGTTTATAAAACAAATAAAAGGAAGTTCTGACAAAAGTTATGGTCTTAAATTTATTTGGAATAGGAAAGATAAATCAGGAAATAGAGTACCATCAGGTATATACTTCTGCACTATAAAGAGCATAAGTAGAAGAGATTGGAAGAAAATAATACTATTTTAAATAGTTTATTATAGACAAACAGGTTTAAAAAACTTGACAAAAATAAAAATTTAGTGTATAATTGAAAATCTATTTTTTATCATATTATAAAGGAGGTTCTTATGAAATGGGGAATATTCCTTGTAACCCTTTCTCTTGCCATTGGTCTATACGGTAAGATTAATACCCAATCTGTGTATCCCTCAAAATCCCCAGTGGCTTTTGAATATAAATCTACCGGGGGTCCAGATAATTATGGATATACATGGATTGATTCAGATGAAGCAGGAGGTCCTGAATTCAACTGGATAGATATCACGACAATAGGAACCGAGTTTGTGGACCTTGATGACGATGAGATAAGAGGCCCATTTCCTATAGGTTTTGAGTTCCCATACTACTGGTATAAGGTAAACCAGTTCTATTTCTCTACAAATGGTGCAATGTCGTTTAGTGATAACGTACTCTACCATGTCTGGCCAAGTATGGGATACACCACTCAAATGCCATCGCCTACAAGACCTAATGACATAGTCGTTCCTCTTGGTGGAGACCTTATATTTGGAACAGATGGTGGAGGTAGTGCCTACTACTGGTCAAACAATGTTGATACCTTTATTGTATCATGGATAGAGGTTCCAGAATGGTTTAGCGATTCACTTTATCATGGTTCTCATACATTTCAGATTATCCTCTCAAAAGAAGACAGCTGTATAACACTCCAGTATGGTCCACAACTGGGAACATTTATGTGCGGGACTGCTGATGACCCAAAGACTGCAATTGGTATCGAAAACTCATCCGGTAACATCGGATTACAGTATCTCTGGGACAATTCTCCTGCTGATAATATGTATGAAGAGAATCTCGCAATCAAGTTTATACCTCCTATTACAGGTTCTTCTGTCAAGGATGTAAGTACTATTGCTGTAATCAATGAAGAAAGCAGAGGAATGTTTCTAACTCCCGATGATACCCTCTATCCCTGGGTGCAAATTAAAAATCTCGGCAATCAAACAGCTGCTCACTTCAAAACCTTTTGCAAAATTGATGATGGTTCAAAAAATATTGTATATAGTGACTCTGTATCGATAACCACACTGGAACCAGGAGAAGTGGACACCGTGGATATGCCATCTTCCTGGGTCCCACAGGTAGCCGGTACATATACAGGTTATGGATACATCGTACTTGATGGAGACATGGCTGTAGCTAATGACAGTAGTAATGTAGAACTGCAGGTAATTAACATTCCTGGTTACCTTTCCTATGATGATGGATGGGCGGATAATGCCTGGGCTTACCACTATGCGGGAAATGCATGGGCTAATAAGTTTACACCTCCAGAATATCCTGCCAGAATCAACGAGGTAAGCTACTATATCTGGGGAGAGGACTGGCCAGATCCAGGAGGAAACGATATGATTGTGTGGGTATTGGATGATGATGGAATAGATGGCTCTCCTGGAACCATACTATATATAGACACGCTACTCGACGTAGTGATAAGGGATGCCTGGAACTACGTAGAGTTAGACAGCAGGGGAGTAATAATAGAAGATGGTTCCTTCTACGTTGCCTATGTGCAGTATTCAGATAATCCTTACTGTCCAGGTCTTGCATGCGATGATACTCCTCCATTTTCAAGACAGGCATGGGATTATACTGTATCTTTAGATGAATGGGACCCTGATGTAACACAACTATACGACTGGATGATAAGGGCTTATATGGATGTGCCCTTCAATGTCGATGCAGAATTGACATCAATAAACTCACCCGGGGAGGTTGTAGACATAGGTGAGGTGATTACTCCTCAGATTACCGTGGGAAATGCAGGACTTAATACAATATCTTTCAGTGCTCATCTTATTATAGATTCACTCGGTTCTTTAGTTTATGATGAAGAAATGTCAGTAAATGACCTTGAACCGGATTCATTGAGAGATATAGATTTCCCTGTCTGGACTTCTGGTGGTGCTGGATGCCAATATACGATTACCTCATGGGTTTACATTGCAGGTGATGGAAATACATCCAATGACACCCTCTCTATGACAACCATGGTTGCAGGAGGTGATTATCTTGTATGGGACCCTGACCCCAATCACTCGAGTGGTCCTGTTATAGATTCTCTCCTTGAAGGTTTGGGTTACGCTGGCTATTATACGCAAAATATATTAGACATAATCGGTTTCCTGTCTGAATATGTAACTATCTATATATGCTGTGGACAGTATCCTAACGTCTATCAGATCGCAGATGGAAGTGTTGAGGCAGATTCTCTCCTGAACTATATAAGTAATGGTGGGAAATTATATATCGAGGGTGGAGATGTATGGTGGTACGATCCGACACACGGCGGGTTTGACTTCAATTCTTATTTTGGTGATACAGCTATATCGGATGGCAGTACAGCTCCTGTTTCATCTGTTACAGGTGCTGCAGGTTCGCTCTTTGAGGGGATGAGCTTTACTTATTCTGGAGAATCGAGATACTCAGATAGAGTTGCATCAAAAGGATGTACTATCGGTTTCCTGGACGAAAGCGGCGATAGTATAGGATGGTATTATGTAAATCCCACACTCAACTCAAGGACATTTGGTTTCTCAGTGGAGTTAGCTGGACTTGTAGATGGCGATTTTCCAAGCACGAAACAGGAGGTATTGAGAAGGATTTATGAGTTTTTCTTAACAGGCATAGAGGAAGTTCAAACAGGTCCAAAGAAATTCGCGGTCTCATGTCTGCCTAATCCAGTAATAGATTACACAGTCCTCAGGTTCCAATTACCAGAAGCTTCACCTGTAAGTATAAAAATTTATGACATTACGGGTAGAGAAGTAAACACCCTATATGAAGGGAAAAATGAGAAAGGAATATACAATATCAGATGGAACTGTCTTGATACTCATGGCTCAAAAATACCCTCAGGTGTATACTTTGCCAAGTTTGACCTTGGTAGGACAACTTTCTCGCAACGGCTTGTCGTAGTAAGGTAAAAGAAGTTATTTATCTGAAAGAACCCATACCTGTCTGCTCTGTCTATCATCAGGCAGGTCTGTGGTTTAAATAATCAAAGAGATTAATAAATTATTTTATTTTAGGTAGTGTCAAATAGAATATGAAAGAATATGAAAGAAACCACAGAGGACACAGAGATAAAATTAATTCTCTGTGCTCTCCAGTCAATGTCTTATATGATTTAACAGGGATTGTAAGAGAACTTAAGAGAAAAGAAATAAAAAAGAAACAATAAATCTCTTTCAATCTCTTCAAATCCCTGTTTTAACTGATAAATTTCAATGTAGAAAGACCAAAAAACGGAATAAAGAGGTTAATTTTGTGAGAGGTCACAGAGGGGAGGGACAAAGATCTTTCATAAATCTTTAATGAATCAAAATCTCTGTGCTCTCTGTGGTTAGATTTTTGACAATACTTTATTATATTATAGGAGGTGATATGAGAAAAATAGGTGTAATATTGATGCTCGGTCTATTCATAGCAGGATATGCTTGGAGCGGGCATCTAAATAGCATAGAGATACTCAAGGGAAACGTTGTAAACCCCACATATGTTGATAAAGTCACATATATTGATAGAGGTGTGATAGATACGTTATGTTATGATGACGGGGCTGCCACATCCTACTTTTCTGACTCGAGTGCCCTCTGGGCAGTGAGATTTACACCTGCCTCAGCTTGTAGTGTAGTTGGTGCACTCACAATGGTCTATAATTCCAATAATATTACAACTCCCTGTACTCTCTGGGTATGGGATGACAATGGCGGTCTTCCTGGAAATATAATTGGAGGCCCAATTATATTCCAGACTCCAAGTGTTGCGTGGCAGTATACTCCAATAACTGCTGAGGTCCCACGCAGTGATTTCCATATAGGATACTGGGTTCCTGGAGGCGATGTTAATGGTGACCCAACAGCAGGTCCTGCCTCATTGACAGATACAGAAGGAGGGGATAGGAGTAATGCATACATTGATGGTTCATGGTACTCACTTTCTGCATTTGGAGACCTTATGATAAGGGCAGTTGTTAGTTACTCTGGTGATGTTCATGACCTTGCCTGCATAGGACTGGAGAATGCTGAGGGTCACTTTATGAACACAGGTTCTCCATCAATTCCATCTGCAACTATCAAGAACAATGGAACATTACAGGAAACAAACTTTGATGTGATATGCACGGTGAAAAGAGGAGTATCCACTACATTTACTGATACTATCGTAGTTGTTTCTCTTGACCCTGGAGCAACTATTGACACATTTTTTGCACAGTTCTCATTACCAGAAGACGGAGATTACATACTGTCTGTAGAGACAGCACTCCCTGAGGATATGCTCCCTTCAAATGATATAATGGAGTTTGAACTCTATGGTCTTACACCCCCTGGTTGGGTATCTTATGATGATGGAACTGCAGATAATGCCTGGGCATGGACTACTAGTAGCAACGGTTGGGCACAGAGGCTCGATGCCCCGTTCTATCCCTCCAGGATAGACTCTATCGGGTATCATATATGGGAATCAAGCTGGCCTTCCCCTGGTGGAAATCAGATGATAGCTAAAATCTTTGATGACAATGGTCCTGATGGAAAACCTGGAACAGAACTTTATAACTCTGGAGTTATTACCATTACAAGAGGAATATATAATCACATTCCTGTTCAGGGTAGACTTATTATAGAAGACGGTACATTCTATATAGCCTATATTCAGTCTGGTAATTACCCTAACTGTCCAGGATTATCAGAAGACCAGACAGCCCCGTTTGCTGGTGAATCCTGGGAGTATTCAGGAGGAAGCTGGAGTGTGGATGGTAACGAGTATATGATAAAGGCGTTTGTTACCTCGGTTATATACTTCGATGTTGGTATGATTTCTATCGATTCCCCTTCCGATTTTGTTGACCCGGAAGTAGCCATTGCTCCGCAGGCAACAATTGAAAACTTTGGTGATTCTACAGCAAATGTATTTGATGTTATATGCAGGATAGATTCGTCTGGTTCAACAGTCTATAGAGACACAGTCCTTATAGTCGCTCTTGACCCTGGCAGACAGGAGATTGTAGTGTTCAGGGACTGGACACCTGGTCCTCAGGGTTCTGCATACCATCTTTACATGTGGACAGAATTCGCACAGGACCAGATTCCTTCAAATGACAGCATGGATATGACTATACACTCAGGTGTTCCTGGTGGTGATTATCTCATCTGGGACCCTGACCCTGATAATTCCAGTGGACCGGTAATACATACCATACTCAGCGGGTTGAGACTAAGCGGTGACTATACAAATTCATTGACCTCATATATACAATTCCTATCGAACTATACCAGTATTTTTGTATGTTGTGGACAGTATCCAAGTACACATTTGATAGCAGATGGAGGTTCAGATGCATTGGCTCTGGAATCCTATCTTACCTCTGGCGGCAATATGTACATGGAGGGAGGAGACGTATGGTTCTATGACCCGGACCACGGCGGGCATGATTTCAATGCATTCTTCGGTTCAGATGCTATTGGAGATGGTTCAGGTTCAATATCTGCTCTAAATGGTGTTGCAGGAAGTATGTGTGAGGATATGAGTTTTTCATTTAACTCGAGTTTCTCCCGATATTCCGATATATTCGGTACAGATGGTGATGCTACACTCGCCTTTACGAATCAGAGTGGTCAATATGTAGCCTACTATTATGTAAATACTTATGGTGGGTGTACATTTGGCTTCTCTGGTGAATTTGCTGGTATTATTGACGGCACCTTTCCAAATACACAAACTGAACTTCTTTCCAGAATCATCAGTCACCTCCTCACTGGTATCGAGGATATTCCTGTAGATATCAGATTCACAGTCAATGTTGCACCCAATCCTACAAAAGGAAGTGTTGTTATCAACTACTCTATACCGACTAAGTCAAATGTAAAACTCTCTATATACGACATTACAGGAAGACTTGTTAAAAGCACGGTATCTGATAGAAGTGCTGGTACACACTCCTTTGTGTGGAATGGAATTGATGAAAATGGAAGTAGAGTTGCATCTGGTGTGTATTTCTATACTATAGAGGCAGGTAATGATAAGAGAACAGGAAAAATCACTATGTTGAAGTAAGACAGAATATGAATTGAAACAAAAAGGCTGCCCTGTCCTGGCACGGGGTAGCCTTTTTTAAATAATTTAATTACTAAGAAAATTTCCGACAGAAGACAACTTGGATTCTGTCATTGCGAGTCCCGATAACAATCGGGGCGTGGCAATCTCATGTTTCTATAACTGACCTTCCTTAAAAGCGATTGCTTCGCTTACGCTCGCAATGACAAAAGTCTTTATCTGTCATTCCTGCTTCTCTATCTCACCATCTACTTATCTTACCATCTCTCTACCTCCCCAACTTAACTACCTTACCACTTTCTATCTCTTTCCCATTTATATTCAAACGTACAAAATACACTCCAGCCGGCACAGAACTGCCGTTTTTATCTCTACCATCCCAAGACACAGATTTAACAGATTTATTGGGATTACACAGATTAAGGGGGATAGTACGGACAAGGCGACCGGAAAGGTCGTAGATAGACAAGGTAATCGGTGACCAGTCATCAGTGATCAGTTGGTTACCGATAACCGATAACTGATAACTAATAACTGTCTTTTCCCTGAATGGGTTTGGATAAATTTCCAATCTAAAATCTAAAATCGACAATTGAAAATCTATCTCCTCCTCTACTCCTACCTCTAATCCAAACCAGGACAGAATCCTTTTAAGAACATCTTCTCTATCAGAATATAGAATATGTGTGTTATTTATACCCTCAAATCCAAAACCAAAGTAAACAACCTTAAACACACCAGAGTCAAACCTGATACCTGCAGATATATCACCCGAATAATTAAGACACTTGTGTGCGTCTACAAGTGGTGATACTGCATCCTGAGATAACTGATTTCCTGCACCATCCCCTCCAGCCAGAATTAATTCAAGACTATCTCCAATTACATCACCAGGGACTCCGTGCACCAGATAGCTTCCAGGCATATCTCCATTATAAGATGCCCTTAAATAATCTGAATAAAAATCTGTACCACCTATATCATCACCTATTCCCTGACCTGTCAGCAGTAAATCTCCTTCTCCATCGAGATAATCTGAAATCTCAGAAATATCAGAAGGAGTTAGTGTATTTGTAGAATCATCACCAGTAAACCATATTAGTACCGGGTAAAGCCCAACATCTGTTGGCTCTCCATCCCTTAAAACATCCCATCTGTCGTATAAAAAGCAAAGAGATGTTAGTGTTGACTCATAAAAATCTTCATAATTTTTCCCCTCGTCATCATCAACCAATAAAATCGGAGGTCTACCTATCATAAGAAATAGGGTATCTACTTTTGAGTAATTACTCTGTGCATGAAACTCCAGAAAGAATTCTGCAAGGTGATTTTCACTCTCGGGTAATACAGAAAATTCAAACGGGTTACAAGACACTGTATCGCCATATGGTATTTGTGGGAATCCTATAGAATCAACTGTAATGTTGATAAAAGGACTTGAGGTGGAAAGCAAACCATAAACACTATCTGCATCAAGCCCACGGTTCTCAACCTCTAAAATCAGTCCAACATCCTCACCAGGGTCAGCCCTTCCATCACCATTTCCTGTTCCATGAGAGTCATCAACAACGTAGTTTAATATCTTAAGGTTGGGTCTGAAGAGTATGACTGCAAGTGTTGCGGTCATAAGAGAATCTGAATCAGATATCTCCGATACCGAAACATATGTCTCCTCCCCATCATAGCCCTGTGAACTGGGATTGGTAGTAGCATCGAACAGGCGGTTATCCGTAGTACCAGGAAATGGGTCTCCTCCGTCGCCGCGGTTTGCGTTATTCTCAAGGTGATACATCCCATCCGCCTGTTCAAGGGCAACCTTATAGTGATACTCATTGTTATTGTTTGGTTGATATTCATCTATATGATATATGAGAATTCCACTTCCAGGAAGGTAAAAGTCGAACCCAATCTTTTGTCGATTCTCTACAAAGAAATACTCGTTTGAACCTGTTCCCTCTGTCCATAGTTTATATACACAAGGAGTGAATTCTACTGCTGGAATTACCTCTGAAGGGAGGTATGTTGATATAACTTCAGGAGTAATAAATCCCAATTCCTTTTTACACCATGGGTCAAAATGAGAAGGCTTTGCTCCTCCTCCACCCCAGGAGCCACCAGCCATCATAGACCAGTTTCCAAGACCCTCGGAAGAACCATCCGTATCATATAAATCAGGAAGTCCAAACACATGTCCAAGCTCATGACCAAACACACCTATCTTACCAGATTCTGGATCCATGGAGTATGCAAAGACCCACACTCCATCAACGAGTATGGGATAATGGGTTACCCACATATGAGACCATATATCATTGGGATTCCCTGTCCACTCTGCACCAGGTCCTGCATGAACAACGGCAAGTGCATCAACATAAGAATCCCCGTCTGTATCAAACAGTGAAAAGTCAATCAATGGGTCTGCTGCCAATACTACATCCTCAACAAGTCTCTGAACATTATGAGGATATAAGCCAAAACCATACTGCCCGTCTACATAGTATGTATAAGGTTGAGGCATACGAAACCAAATAGAGACTGTTCCTGTTATTTCCAGTTGTCCGTATGAATTCTCAAGATAATAATCTCTCAAACTTCCTGTTGGATATGTACCTGAAGAAAAAAGCATATCCTCATAATGGGATGTTGGATAGCTGAATGTATCTGCCTCATTATCTGAGAAATCGGCAAGGAGAACCAGAACAGGCTGGTCAACCCTACCCTTAGTAAAATCCCATTCCGGTGCATTTGTATTTGGCTGGTTTACCCCTCTATCCCTTGCATCCTGATAGACACCCATTATCTCATTAAGCCTTCCCTCATCTCTCAACTCCTCAATAAGGTCAGGATTAAGCGGCATTGAATAGATTGAGCTCGCTATCAGCGAGCTCAATATCATTGCAATGTACTTCATAGTATTACACATTGTAAGTTAAAAGAATATAAAACGTAAAATATAATTTAATCTCATTTTATCACCACAAACTTACCTGTTCTCGTATTTTTTCCCTCTACCCTGTAGAAATACACGCCAGGAGAGAGACCTCTTACATCATAATCATATCTCTCGTCTTGAAGACTGAAGGAGTCGACCTGTCTCCCAGAAATATCGTATATTTTTACTGACGCAAGGCTAACTTGCCTGTCGGAAGTCAGGAAGCCTTGCCCTGCTGGAAGAAGGAATGTCACCTTCAATGATGCAGGATTTGGATAGAGACGCAGACTAAAGTCTGTGACTACAGGTATCTCTTCAACACCAATAAGTGTTGAATCAAGCCAGTTTATCACCTTTTCCATAATCTCTGCCTTTGACGAATAGGCATAGTGGTCAATTACCCCCTCAAGTCCCCATGAAAAGAATACAACCTTTCTGTCTCCTTCCTGGTATTTTATACCTGCACAGGTTGAATCGTTATATAAAAGTACGGTATCTGCACCACTCAAGGGAGCTATCTCATCTCTTGAGGTTTGATTCAAAGAGGTTAGGATACTAAGACCATCACCAACCTCATCACCATCTCTACCATCAACCATGTTGCCGGAAACTGCAGGATTTAAAAAGGTGCATTTAAGGTAATCTGCCAAAAACGATTCCCCTGCAATATCCTGGGCAATATTCTGTCCGGTAATAAATAGCTTACCACCTGCTGTAAGGTAATTGGTGAGTGAATTTCTTTCAAACTCTGTAAGTGTACTTGTGCTGTCATCCCCTGTAAACCATACAACCGCCGGGTGATTGAGGAGTCTTGTACCAGGCTCCCCACTCTCCTGATTGTTCCAGTATTCATATACGATATGAAGGGTATCGAGCGTCTTTCTATATATCTCTTCATAACCCCCACCCTCGTCGTCATCAACCAAAAGAAGCGGAAATCCTATTAAAAACTCGAAGGTATCGCTATCTGGATAAGGAGATGGTGTAGCAGTAACATATGTGACAGTAAATTCCACCCATAATGGTTCAGTATCGAGAACCTCAAATACAATCTCATCATCATAATTATCTACAGTATCGCCGGTTATCAAATCACGGAACTCTGCAGTTGAGTCAATAAAATTTACCACATCCCTTTCACTAATACATCCAACCATTATTTCTAAATCATTTGCATTACTCCAGGGGTACTCATTTGTTATTGATATTTTAAGCCTACACGTATCACCTGGTTCTGGACATCCGTTGTTGTTTCCTTCTAAGGAATCACTCACATTAAAGTCACACAATACAGGCCAGCAGTAATCACGCATCCCAACTGCCTTAAATACATTTATCTTACCATATCCCAGTTTTCCCTCATCAAAAAGCGAATCATCTACAGGGTCGCATGTCTCAAATATAGTATTTTCGACAAATGTATTGGAAGAATCAGGATACCTTGAGAATATTAGTGCTGCAAGACCTGCAACCTGAGGACAAGAGCCAGACGTACCTGCTGCTGATTCATAGAATTCCTCACCCTGACCATCTGGGTCAGGGTCACATCCATAAACATCAACACCAGGTGCGCATACATCCACCCATGTTCCAAAATTTGAGCCAGATGATGGTCCCCAGGTCCACTTGTGATTGTTGTGGTCTGTTCCAGCAACTGCTATAACGTTATCATATGCAGAAGGATAGTGGAGTGCCTCATAGTTCTCATTTCCCGCTGCAGCACATATAACAAGACCGGCAAAATGAGCCTGCTGTATTGCATTATTTACATAAGAGCTGAAACCACTACCTCCCCATGAACAAGAAATAACACGAGCACCATTAAGTCTCGAATAGTGCATTGCACTCACAGCAGCAGTTGTGTTTATCAAACCAGGACTTCCGCTGGCAGTACATCTAAATCCCATAATACGAACATTAAAGGCTACACCTGAAATACCGATATTATTGTCTGTAATTGCATTTGCAATACCATTACACCAAGTACCGTGGTCCTCATCATGAGGCCAACTCGGGAAACCGAAGTAGGTAGGAGTAGGGTCATTATCACCATCTGTCCAGTCCCATCCAACTATATCATCTATATAACCATTCCCATCGGTATCTGAACCATCCAAAACCTCATCAGGATTTCTCCAGAGGTTTGCGTTTAGGTCAGGATGGGCTGTATCAAGACCGGCATCAATAACACCGATAACTATATCACTATCCCCTGTCTGAATGTCCCACCCTTGAGGACATTTTATATCCAGTAGATGCCATTGAGAGGTAAATAATGAATCGTTCGGGTTAAGGCATAGCTTATAGAGATAGTTTGGTTCTGCAATTTCAACATCTCCTGAAAGTAACACTGCATCGATAAAATCCTCCACATCGTGTACCTCGTCAAACCGCAGGATATAGGTTCTATCAAAACCATACTCTATATCAAGCTCATCCATTTTATCCTGTAGGAGCAGTTCGACACTGTAGATATTAAATTCATCCTTAACACTATTCAGTGAAGATGGTAATACAAAAACTCCATACGAACTCTCAAATAAGGTATTGTCAAAACGAACAATAGCCTCACCTGGTACCCAATAAATGTTTGTTAGTGGCAGTATAATAGCACATAATATGGAACTAAGGAACATATCTACCTCCTGTCAGTTTAATAGGTATTGTGAAAAATCTCTCAACTAATTTTTCGTAATCTATAGTTTTAAAAAGTAATTATCAATTTTTTGCTTGCTTCCTCCTAACACTTGTAGGGGTCGGATTCCTGCCCGACGGCAAATGGGTATCCGCCCCGTTTCTTTTGCGGGTTCGATAAATCGAACCCCTACATTTTTGATTTCATATTCTTTTCCATACGGGTCCTTCGGACATATTATTTTTCACAGTATTATTTAATAGATCCATATTGAGTGCAGTATCTTGTTGAAACGAAGTGGAAATCCCGCATTTGCGGGTCTACTGCAAAACCATTACATTAAATATTAAGCCTCTTTGCCCCGCCTAAGGCGGGGCACTCCGAAATAAATTTATATAATGGATTACTCCAATTCAAATTATATTCTTGGATCTATTTCACTTAGAGATATTCCTTGAAAAGGATAATATTTATGAATGACTCAATCCCTTAAAGGAATTCTTTAATCTACCTTAATTAAAAAAGGGGAGGGGACAATCCCCTCCCCCTAATTTTCTAAGCTACCTTATGAGTATCAGTCTCCTACTTATCTCTCTATCATCACTTGTAACCTTTACAAAATATACACCAGATGGAACCGCGCGTCCGTCTATATCCCTTCCATTCCACTCGAATGTATGTGTCCCAGCTTTCGTATTACCATCAAAATACCTTATAAGCCTTCCAGCACCATCAAACACCTTGATGTTCACAGCACCATCCTTTGGCAGTGTATAACTTATCCTGGTTCTACCCATCGATGGATTTGGTGATATATCAATAGCAAATGCAAGACCATTCTCTGACTCTTCAATTCCCTCAATCCAGATTGTATCAACTTTACATGAATCAACAATCTTGTTATCTGTTGGGTCCGTATCGCCAAGAAGACATGCCATTCCATTATAATACAAAATTGCTGTGTCTCCTGAAGCAGGGTCTATAAAAAGGTCAGGGTCAACGTAGAAGGGGTCAAATACAACCTGTTCTGTTGCACCAGGACCAAGTGTTAACTCGACAATATCATAGTAAAAACCGTTACGAAGCATAACTGTGTCCTGATCTTCGTTTAAAGCAGAATAATAACTTGGACTCTCTATCTCAAACCTTGCCTGGAATGTTGTCGTCTCTGCACCTTTATTATGATATGTCACCTTGGGGCTGTAAGTCTCACCACTATATGATGTTGTATCAGGGTAGTGAGGTGGGTCATCTATTGACACAACCTCTATATCACCTGAAACAATAGGGACACAATGGTATATATATGGGTTATCAGTCCTTGGTCCCTCATCCTGGACATAACTTCCAAGACCAAGGTCGTGCATATATATTATATGAAGCGTATCATTAACAGCTTTGGCAAGACTGGGATATACCTCCACAAGTGATTCTGTCATAGTAAGGTTAACCGGTGGTCCCCAGGTTGAACCATCATCCATTGACCTTGATGCATATATTTCCGCATCTGCAGGATAGGCGGTTATCGGGTCCCAGTGCTCTGGTGGAAACTCCTGCCACACACAGTAAAGATAACCATTCTCATCTTCACCAAGAGATGGCTTGTCAGCAAGATGAGTGTTGCCATAGGCATTAGGAGTTCCTACATCCTCAGGATATTCAGAAGGGGATGAGAATGCAATGAGTGAAACAGCAGCCTTATCAGAAGAATAGTGCCAGATAGTATTACGCAAAAATGGGAAATAATATCCAGGTGCTGTTCTTGTTCCGAAACTTGCACTGAAAACTATATGGAGATTGTCATCGCTGTCAAACATTCCCCATCCTCCAAAATCAGAGTGCCTGCACATATTCCACTCGTATGTATTGCCTGAAGGAGATGGTATGGCATCCATTACATCTGTATCCCTTCCCCAGGATTGACCACCATCGCTTGATATAGCAAATATTAGATGGGAGTTGAAAGTGGGTTCCTGAAAATCGTTCGTCCACATCATACACGCCTGGTCACTAACTCCTGAAGTAAATAAGTTCTGTCCGCTTCTTGAAGCACCATAATATATGAGGTCTGACCAGGTAACTCCAAAATCAGTCGAATATGCTGAATAAACCTCATCACTATCACCATGCTGTGCGACAACCGCAATAGAATCATTACCTGTAACTCCAACCCTTGGCCATATCACATTGTCTGGTGATAGCTGAACAAAATCAAATACACCAAGTCCAGGAATAAGATCCACACCTACAGCGGTTGTGGGATCAGTAGGTGGGGTGGTGACCGGTGCTCTATGTAGAGCAACTACTGCTCTTCCATCAGAAAGTAAATCAATTGTCGCAAATCCTGAACGGGTTGTCTGGCATGCAGTTCCGCCGTTCATACCCTGACCGAATAACCATCCTGCTGAAGGATTATAGCAGTTGTAATATACCTGTCTGTCAGGGAATCCAGTACCAGAAGTAGAATCTGACCATGTCCATATTAGATGGACAAAACTATTGTCAGGGTCAAATGCTATCCTGCTAAGACATGGACCATTGTACTGCCAGTCATAGGTAGTTGAACCGATGGTATCTATCTCCCCAACAGCAACCTTGGGAAAACCATAATGTATACTGCCAACAACATGGGAATAATTACTTGTTTCATTCAGGACATCCCTGTTGTCGACCTGCATCACTGCCTTACCTATAATACTGCTCCTCGGGGTCTCCATTATATTTGCCCCGAAAGCAACTGATGCTAAGAGCAAAATGCCCATATAGCATACCATTTTTCTACCCTTCATATACCCCCCTTTCTAAAGGAAATCAAAAATGAAATATCAAACTCTGTGCCCTCTGTAGTTTCCCTTTATAGTATTTACATTCCAAACGACAGAGAGACACGATGAAGTTCTCCTGCCATATATTTATGGTCCTCATAACAGTAGTCCAACGTGGCCTGTGCCAGGCGGAATCCTGCACCAACTGTAAATCCTCTTGAATTCTTTTCAGTATAGCCAGCCCTTAAGAAATAAGAGTCAAAAAGAGAATATTCCAGTCCGACTCCAAAGGTGGCAGACTGGTCTGACAGGTGTATTATATCTCCTGAAAGCGTTATCCTTGAACCAGGACTTGAATAAATATCCGCTGCGAATCCTCCCTGAAATGTCATTGGAAGAGAATAGGGCTGCGATATTACAGTTGCCCTCTCTCCCCTGTCTCTCTCTTCATTCTCAAGGTCGACAATGAGTGCATCACCTGTGTAATGCATATCTGGTCCGAAGTTTCTCATTACAAATCCAAAACGAATGTTATACACACCTGTGTTGTAAACACCTCCAATATCAAAGGCAAGCCCAAAAGCAGAAACTTCTGCCAAATTCTGATTTATGCCCTTTACTGTAATACCCAGAGAGAATTTATCTGTCATCATTCTTGCGTAAGTGATTCCAAGGACATAGTCATTACAGGAAAATGTATATCCCGTGCCCTCGGGTTCTTCTGCAGTAGTTTCCTCTATGTCCCCTGAAAGGAACGCTTCTATCCCAATTCCCACAGCTCCACCAGCAACTGGAAACACCGTAGCAAGATTCTCAAGACTCGTTCCTGCAAAGGCTCTGGTGTGTGTTAAATTTATAGACATGGTTCTTAAATTTGCCACCCCAGCAGGATTCCAGTATATGCTCTGGATACCCTCACCTATCGCTGAATATGCACCACCAAGGGCAACGGGTCTTGCTCCGCCCCCAATCGTCAGAAAGGAAGCACCTGCTCCACCAAGCTGTACACCAAATAGATACGGCACATTCACAGTCAGTATTAAAACGATTATTATGGATATTTTTTTCATAGCCTCCTCCTGGTATAATGTTCTGTAGTTCAAAATGGTTTTGAAAAAACCTTAACAAGGTCATTTACTGTATCTGTTACATAGACTTTATCAGCGTAAACCATAAGATTATGGGGACTCATAAGTTGACTCATCCCATCTCCCTGCATCCCCCATCTCGTAACAAACTCTCCAACTTCGTTCACTACCTGTATCCTATGATTGTCAGTATCTGTTATGTAGAGGTTGTTTTCGCACCAGAAAATACCCTGAAGCCCCACGAATTGTCCATCCACGTTTCCAGCTTCACCCCACTCGTCAACGAAATCGCCATCCTTGGTAAATACCTGAACCCTGCTGTTCTGAGTATCTGTTATGTAAAGCCTGTCGGTATTATCCTGGGTAATGCCAGTTGGCCTCTCAAACTGCCCATCCTCAGAGCCCTTCTCTCCCCATACTGCGATATGTCCACCAGCTTTAGTAAATTTATGTATCCTGTTATTTCCAAACTCTGTAACATAGATAAAGTCATCATCTATTACTATACCACAGGGGTACTTCAGACAGGTATCCTGTGTTCCAACACTACCAAAACTGTCTACCCTTGTTCCGTTATTTTTATCCAGCTTCAATATACGATGACTCATCCATTCGGTTACATAAACATGTTCATCATCAACACCAACATCCCTTGGCGAACTGAAACTATTCCACTCTGCAACAGGAGCACCCGACATATCAAACTTCCTTATAACACCTTCACTAAAATAGGCAACATATATATTTATCCCATCTGTGGTAATACCTGTGGGTTGGATTCCCTCACCAAAATTCGCTTCATAAAGGTTAACTATTTTAACTTCCCAGGCATCTGACCATACACTCGTAGCATCATAACGGTCCTTGGTTCTTACTCTCACCTGGAATGTTCCAGATATATCTGTATAAGCATAGGAAGCAGAATAGAAATTTAGAGTATCCTGACTGAAATCACTTGTATCACCATTCCCCCAGGCAAATTGAAATGCCTTTTTCTGTTCACCAGGGTCTGTATCATCCTCATGTCCTTCTGCCTGAAATTCATAAGGCGTCGATGCAAACCCGGAATCAGGTCCTGAGTTAATTGTAGGTTTTAAGGGTGGTCTATTTGGAACATATATAGTATCAGATGGTGACCAATCCGATATTCCACCTGACTCATTCCTGGCTCTTGCCTGGATTACATAGTTCCCGGTATCTGCAAGCGTGTATGTTACTTTAAAAAGTGTATCACTCTGGAAACCCGACCAATCACGAAGATAATCGTTACAAGAAAACTGACACGATATCCTATCTCCTGTAACACCTGGTTGGGAGACAACGGCAAATACATTATATTTGCCAAAATGGAGTGTATCAGGTAATCCTGGAGAAAGGGTTGAATCCAAAATGGCAGGAATTGATGGCGGAGGCATCTTTGTAGCAATCGTAACTGTGCGTGTTCCGGACCATTCAGATTCCTTATTGTGTATATCTTTCGCTTTTGCCTTTATTTCATAAGCATTTGGAGTTGTCCATGAATGGGAAAAATAGATAGTACTACCTTCAGTTATAAAATCACTCCATCCTGATAGCTTATCATCACCCCAGTCAATTTGATAAGAGACATCGTCACCATCGAGGTCAGTAGTAGAAGTGTAGAATGTATATGTACTGTCTACCCAACCATTATCAACTCCATAAGGGATGGATGGAATACCAGGAACAGCATTTTGTTTGCATCCCATGATTATGAGCAAAGGCATAATAACAAATATCAAAGCGACATATCTTCTCATCATACCCCCAGTAAAAAATGTTAAATGAACAAGCTGAAAAGGAAAATTATCAATTACAAATTACCAATTTCCAATTAGGGATTAAACTCAATGATAAAGATGATTTTCAAATCCATAATACTTTCTACTTTTTATATTTGATTTTTAATATTTGATATTTAATTTATTACCTTACCTTACTACAGCAAATTTGCCAACCTTTTCCTTGCCATCAGGTGTAATCACCTGGTATATATAGAGTCCGCTTATAACTTCATAACCTCCATTAGTTTTCAAATCCCATGCGTGAGCACCCTGCTCCTTTTCGTCACCCATAATGTCAGGTCTAAAATAGGTAGCTATTGTTTCATCATGCTCAATCTTCCTTAAAAGGAGTCCAGCAACATTGAATATTCTTATGGTACATTCAGAAGGTAGTCCCTGGAAATAAATTTTCCTTTCGTATTCTGATGGTCCATCCCAGACCGCTGATACATAATATGGATTTGGGACTACTCTGATATCATCAAGTTCATACCCATCCTTTTCTTTCTTAGATGTAGTGGTTACAGTAAATTCATCATCTATAGTTGTCCTTATCAAAACCTTCAACAGGTATATATCACCAATCTCAGGATGGGCAAATGCAGAATCTAAGGGCGCATCTAATCTAAGTCGCCACTCAAAACCTTCGGTCGTGTCTGTAATCATAATCCATGCATTTCTCCCTGGTCCTGGAGGATAAATTGATGTAGAATCGCCTGAGTAAATGAACGATTCTGGGGGTCCTCCTCTATTTATATTCCAAACCTCAAAGGGTGCCTTTCTTCCATATGAATCGTAACTTCCAGTATCAGAAAAGATAATATGATAATTATTACGGGGTTCTCCATAAACACGTTCCTTTATAAATTCGCAATCAGAGCTCCCTTTTATCCATCCAGTCTTATCTTCATCAATAACGGTCTCCATATCAATTGCTGGTCTTAATACCGTAGCAAGCTGGAATGAGAGACCCTCAATAACCTCAGTTGCCTCAAGATCTATATATGTGCTACTGTCTATCAATATTATCTCACTGTCTCCATCCATTCTAACCAACTGCCAGAAATCTGCTGAATCTGTTCCAGGGCTATTGGTTCCAAATCTCAATTTATACTGTGCATCTAATACCTCATTCGGATTTGCAATGTATGCCTCAAACCGGATGTCACCGGACCCACCTGTCCTCTCAATGACAGGCTGTGACGGGAATTGATAATCCACAGCCTCTTTTCTTGGTATTGCCCAGTATTTCTTACCTGACATACCACTCTCCAGCTCCTCTACTGCCAGATAAGGAATTGGACGGGAATATGAATTTACAGAGTAATAGTATCTTACTCCATTAATAAGGTCTTCATCAACACGGTACCTTTTTATACCACATTCATTTCCATGTCCCTCACTTGCATAACCTTTTACAACAAACTGGTCACCGTCATTGGGGTCTATATCTGCACCTGGCTGTGAGGGGTCATACTCTCCATCACTTATGGATACATAGAACCCATCCATATATATTATACTTCCAGATATATAACCCGGATTGGTCTCATAAGCATCTGCCTCCATATTCTCCTTTATACAGAAACCACCTCCGCTTTCCTCAGCTAATTCCCTATAAGGATAAAGTATCATCTCTGTAACGTTGTATACACTAAAATGATTATCACTGTCAAAATCTATTGTATATACAGTAGTTGTAAGCAGTTGGTCAAAACCATCAATGAATTCAAGAAACTCCATCTGAGCATTAGATACTCCTTTTTGATATTTTACCATAACAGTATCTTTTGTATACGAATCGATAAAGTCATAATCTACGAGGATTTCCCAATCTCCAGCAACCCCTGTCAAGCTTTTATAAACCCTGTATCCTTCAAATGTTTGTTCTCCACTCATTGGACACACGTAGCTTTCAGGGGATGTATCCCATGCCAAATATACACTCTCATCAGCAGGTATTATTTCTACGCTTGGTGATGGTGGAGGAGAAAAGCCAAGATACCCATTCTCAAACTGTGTGAGTGCATATCGTGCTCTATATCTTAACTCATCGAGTGTTTCTCCTACAACTATAGCAACAGTAAAATCAACCTCATCTCCGGGTTCACCAAAGGGAGCAAGATCAAATGGTCCACTTGAGGCAAGCTGCCTTATATCTTGTGCAACTGACCATGTCATAAATGATGTCCTTGCCATATAATCATGTCTCATTGCATCCTGAAGGTCCTCATCTATAGGGTCTCCATACAACCAGGTTTGAACACCGGTTAGACCTCTGTCATAAGGGCTCTCGCACATTATTCCACCAACGTATCCTGCTTTCGTGGTCCAGCCTGGCTCATAACCATCAGAGTCATATGAATATGTAAGGTTAAGTAACCGGTCGAATCCCATCATATCATCCCATGCCCCCTGGTCAGTCTCATTAATTCCTGCACCAATATCATTATCCATGAAGTGTGCAACATAAACATCCTTGAGACGATAGGAATTCATATTTTTTATCTTCCAGTTTATAAAGAAATATGCGTCGTTGTATGGGTAGTTCCAGCAGTATGTTCTTTCCTCTATTCTTATTCCCACCTGGGTGCCTGCATAGGGACCTGCATCCCTTATCCATATCGTGGTAGCATCCCCGGCTGGTATATAATCACCTGCAACTGCATAGGTATCCTCAAGAGATATTACATCCCCATTTTCTGGGTCTACCCAGGTTGATGAATCTGGTCTCCTTGCATTTATAAGTGTATCCACGAACGGCCACAATGCCTGGTAGTCCTTAGGCTCACTACCTGGTTGTGCAAATAGGAAATCGCCTTCGCCTGTTCCCTTTCTTATGCGCTGAGTTGAAAAACATAAACCCAAATACGAATAATCATTTCCTCCAATATCCGCAACCTCTGGGATACTCATAGCACCCAGGTCAGAGGAATAGGCAGTTTCAATGCTTTTGGGAACCCAGGTAGTATCCCCAGCATCTACTACAGGACATAGTGCATTTACCCAGAGTCCAGAGGCATAGGTATAAAATTGATTCGAACCAGCAGGATATTCACATGCCAGGCCCCTCAAATCAGGGTACACATCCTGAGACCAGAATGGGAAGCCGCCATCATAGTAATCCCAGTCAGGGGGTCTGATAAATGGACCTCCTCCCTGCAATGTATTGCTTATCATATAGTCAGTTACATTACCCATACCAATCCATGCTATCATCCACCAGTCTGCGGGTTTATATGTAATCTCCCCCTTTGTTCCAGCACCAGGGTTATATGGTTCTCTCAATTGCATATTCAACTTACTATCAGGCGGCAGAGCCAGCAGTATTGTGGGAATAAGTATTACTGCGATAGCCAATAATATTTTCCTATTCATATCTCCTCCTATTCGCTATAAATAAAATTTATTATCCGTAAAAAATTTTTTAATGTCTCAACCTCTCTTGCTAACCGATAAGAGTACCCCTGTCATTGCAAGCGTTAGCTAAACAATCTCATCACTTATTGTCAATCCTTCCCAATATGAGATTGCTTCGACCTGATATTCATCAGTTCTCGCAATGACAGAAAGTAGTTTGTCATTGCGAGCGAACAAAGTGAGCGTGGCAATCCCATTTGTCTATAACTATCACTCCTTAAATGAGATTACCCATCTTAATATAATTAAAATTCAAAACTTATTCCTGCCCTTATTTTTGAAGGTTCACTGTAGTTTGATGGATTGTCGCAGTATGCCTTCCAGTTATCATATTCGGCAAGGTATAAGTTGTAATAATCTTCATAGTTTAACTCATCAGGCTCTCTGTCATCCGCATATTTACGCCGTAGATAGGGATCACCCTCAAGCAAAGACTGGTATCTTAT
>JAGMCL010000020.1 GCA_023129165.1 Caldifarciminota bacterium
GAGTAAAGTCGATTGGCAAATTACTGGTACTGGTGGCATAAGTATTATTGAAGAGGGTGGAAGTAAAAGATGTCGTCTATCAGCGAGTAAACTTATGTTGTGGAAAGGATGTATCACATGTGAAGATTATGAGGTTGCTGCGGATATTAATATATTGCACACTACAAACTCTCGTGGTGGGCTTGTACTTAGAAGTAATGATGCAGGTTCAACAATGTATCGTTTACGTGTATATGGAAAAAATACAACTCAGAGAACATACTATATAGATAAAATAGTTGATGGTGTAAATACTGTTCTTGGGGAAGTAATTAGTAATCATCCCTATGGTACATTTGTAAAGACACGATTTAGAATTGATGGTTTTCAATTGTCAGTTGAAGAGTGGCTTAATGGTGCATGGGAACTTGTTACTATGGTAGAAGATACCAGTAAGGCAATAGTATCTGGTTATTGCGGATTAGCTGGCTATAGTGCCAATTCAAGTTACTATATCACATTTGATAATATCGAAATTAATAAAAAACAATAGGTGGTAGAAATATGGAACAGAAAAAGAAGTATCATTTGGAATTTGTAAATGAGGACAAACCATTTACAGTAAGTAACTGGACATTTGCAAAACATGAGGAAGTCCTCAAAAAAGTAGCAAAAATAGAAAAAGACAATCCAGAAATGGCAAGTGATGCACTGGATAGAATTTATCAAAACTATATCATTCTTCGTGGTCTTAAAGAAGTTGATAGTTCAGTTTGCGAAGCTGATATAAAAACAATGCACCCTTCTGACCGTGTAGCAATATACTTAGGTATACTGCAAGAAGGAAGAAAGGGGGTACTCGTAGACGACAAAGGAAATTTTCCCAAATCGAAAAAGACGAAACGGGTTTCCAAAAAATAGAACCATCTTATCTTGAAAGATTAGAAAATCTCATTAGTTGGAAAGGGGATTTTTTTGAGATGGGTCATACTCTTGATGAAATAAACAACATGCAAGTTTGGGAGTATATAGAACTCACATATTCAATTGGTGAACTAAGGAATGAAAAACGTGGCAATACGTCAGGTAAAACATTTCATTCTGGTAAAATGAAACCGATGTACAAAAAACTCATTCAAAATAAAAAGAAGCTCAACAAGGTGTAAACAAGATGGCAGCCAAATACAAACATGATATATTATTTAATTATGAAGAAAACGGCTTAGCAAGGATGGGTAGAAACATTAATGCTGCTAAAACAAATACTGCTGGACTATCTAGGTCTACTAAAGGTCTTAATAAAGAAATGGGTGGCTTGGCTACACGTTTTGTGGGATTGCAAGCTGTGTTATCATATGCACAACGTGGCTTTCAAATGATGAGTGAGTATCTTAAAGATTCTATTCAAGATTATCGTGACTTTGAAATGGCTATTGCTGAAGTTTCTACAATTTTAGGCGTGCAAGGCATGGAGATATTGCCTGAATTAGAAAGTGGGGTGGTATCATTATCACTTACGTTTGGAAAAGCTACTGGTGATATGTCAAAGGGACTTTATGATGTTCTTTCTGCTGCATTCAGTACTCAGGAAGCTATTGCTCTACTAGGTACATCTTCTCAGGCTGCAATTGCTGGTCTAGCTGATATACGAGAATCTGTTGATATTTTCACTACAGTTTTGAATACATATGGTATGTCAGCTTATGAAGCTACTGCTGTTTCTGATACATTATTTCAATCTGTAGTTCGTGGTAAATTTCAATTTAAAGATTTAGAATCTGCATTGGGTTATGTTGTGCCAATTGCTGCACAGGCTGGACTTGCTTTTGATGAACTGATGGCTGCTCTTTCTACGGCTACAAGACATGGTTTGCATCTTGATATGGCATCTCGTGGTTTAGCTCTTGCTATACAAGGTATTATCAATCCTAGTGCTAAAGCTGCAAAGGCTGCTCTAAAATATGGAATAGCAATGGATTCGTTAACTTTACGTATTCATGGTCTTGAAGGTTTCTTCAGAATGTTGAATGATAAGACTAAAATATACGGAAATACTATACTGAGTGAATTAATTCCAAATATGCGTTCACTTCGAGTTGCTATGGTACTTGCTGGTGATGAAGGTGTAATGGGTTTAGCTGAAGATATGATGAAACTTGAAGATGCAACAGGTAGAACTGAAGAAGCTTTAGGTAAAATTATGGAGACATCTCAATTTGTGGCTAATCAAATTGAGCAAGAGTGGGAAAAGACACAGAGGGAGGTTGGTAAAGGCTTTGACGAAATAGCGTTAGCTGCAAAGGGTTCACTTAATACAATTGCAGCCGATTGGAGAGTGCTTCTTCCAATTATCGGTGGTTATTTCATGGGAGTGCAGCTAGGGCAGAAACAGCAACTAGCTAATTTCAAAGCTCAGAAGGAAATACAATATCGAATTATAGGAGGAGAAGAATACAGACTACACAATATCAAGAGTTATTTATCTCTTCAAGAAGAAATTACTGAGCAAAGTAAACTTGTATCAAAATTGATAGCTGGGGGTCATGATTATAAACTAGCATATGATTTTTTATTAGTACTTAACGAGCAAGCGACTAATTTACAAGATGAATTTAATAGAGCTTTCGGTGAACCTATTCTTGGTGGTGTACGAAATCTTCAGGAAATGGAAACCACTCTTACGGATATTGAAGCTGATGTAGTTAACCTTGTAGACCTCATTGAGAAACCAATAAGTGTTGGATGGAAAAGTTATACACAGGCATTTGAAGGAACATTAAAACTTACGCTGGCACAGAAAAAAGCTGAACAGGCTAGAGTTGATACCACATATGATGTCAATATGGCAATGAAAAGTTCAACATATATCTGGAAAACCAACAATGCTGAAGTTCAAGATGCTGTTAAATTCTTACGTGAGTATGAGAAAACGCAAGAAGGTGCAAAAAAATCAACAGATGCCTTGAACAGAGCTATGAAGTTGCTGCATATTCAATCATTGGAAATACAACTGAAAGGTATGATGCGAAGACGTGGACTTACTAGAGAAGAGGAAAAGCAACTAAAGCGTATTCAAATAGAGCAAGCAAAGCTTAACATAGAAAGAATGAAGTCTGAGGTTGCAGCAAACAAAGGCACTGATGAAGTATATGAAAAAAAGAAAAAGTTCATTGAAGATTATATCAGTGCATTAAAACATGAAGAGTATGTTGTAAAGTATACTCTTACTAATGAAATTAAGGAACTTGAAACACAGATTGTACGTGAAACAGAATTACTTGCACAAAGACGTTCCGAGTGGGATTTAACTATCCAGAATATTATGGATAAATCTGATGAACTTATTGATTATCTTGCTGAACTTAAACTTGATGAAGTACTCACTGCACAATTTAAAGATATTGATATAGATATTAGTGATATACTTGAAGGTGTGATACTTACAAAAGAAAAACATGGTGGTACTGTAGCATCCGAGTATAAAACAATGCTTGATGAAGGAGATACGGGCTATTCAGCACCAGCAGGAATACAAGGAATGTCCGCAAGAGACCAATCTGCGTCAATAACCGAAGAAGCATGGTCAGAAGTATATCGTAGACTGCATGAAAACAAAGTATCATATAAAGGTGGTATTGATTATGTTCCTAAAGACACGATTGCTAAGATTCATCAAGGTGAAGCTGTAATTCCAGCTTCCCGAAATAGACAGGGTACATCTAAAGTAGTAAACATTACAAATAACATTCACGCTGTGATAAATAATGAAATGGATGTTGATACACTGGCTGCGAAATTGGCTGAGGCTGAAGAATCGCATGCTATGCGTGGTGGAAGAACTACATACAGGGTGGTATAAAATGGCTAGGAGACAAATGAGATATACAGTTGAAACATACTGTCTTGACCATACAAAAGATGGAAGTATTGTAAGACTTGGAAGCAAAGATAAGTACTTATTTGAATCGTTTGCAGAGGCAGGTGTTTCTGAGAAAGCAATATTGTATATATTCAGATTTGCAGATGGTAGAGATATAACTGGGTATACGTATTATGAGTTGAAAATAATGAACTTAGGCTCTTGCAATGGTAGCCAAGATATTACTATACAATCTGATGATATACTACTTGGTGTTAATCATTGGGATGGTTGCAGTACTCCAAGATTGTATGTATTTAGACCTTATTATAGGCGTGGCGCTAATCAAACACTTACGAGCCTTGACCCATGTGGGAGTTGATGAAGAATGGCAGTTGATGACCGAAGAACATATGTTACATTTTATGCAATAGAATATAATGATTGGGATGAAACATTTGGTAGCTTTGTAAATGAAAGTAGTCTTCTTGTGGATAAGTATATCAGTGATGCATGTGATACTGAACAGGATGTTGCTGCTAATGGTACTCACAAATTTTTATATCCTTTTCATATAAAAAAGGTTTACTATATTGAAGGTCGTATTCAAGGAAATATATGTGTAGCAGCTAGCGATATGACTTCTCACATAACGGATTATAGAGTAACACTGTGTAAAGTGAATGGTGATAGCAATCAGGAAATTGAACTTGCATCTACAGGTACTAGAAGTGTTGATGATGATTTAGCGTGGGATGTTGTTCATAGTATTGGGACTGAGAAGGTTTATCACTTCTATATTGATTGTTATACTAAAAAAATAGTGACTGATGAAGAACGTTTATATCTAAAGATTCAAATTAATAGTGATACACATGTGAAGCTATTCCACTCAAATGACCCAGAGTGGGTTGATTTATGGATTGAAGTTCCATTTAAACTATCGTGATAATATGGGAAATATATTAACATTAACACAATCACCACAGCCTAAAACCGTGAATCTATTGCCTAACGGTGCTGGTAATTTTACGCAATTTGAAAAAGTTGGAGATGACGCAAATTGGAAATGTGTTGATGATATTATTGGTGCTTGTGATGAGGATGCCACGTTTGTACATTCTCTATTGACAAATCACAATTATCAAGATGCCTATAATATTGAAAATGCACCTTCAGATATTACAGATGGTATGATAAACTATATTACAGTTCATGTGATAGCAAAATCCAATCTTCAGTCACCTGCACCAAACACAATTTTTGATTACGGTTTTATAATAGGTGTTTCTGGTTATCAGCCTTGGGGTGGTTCATTAACTACAAGTTATACCGAATATAAACATTCATGGACAAGTAGTCCTCTTCATGCTGGAAATTGGACATGGGATGATATAAATAATATACAAATAGGTATTAGTGCGCTTGTATATTCTACCATGTCTGCGGAGTATGAACTATTTCTTAATGATGATGGTTTTGATATTAATGAATGGGATGGAAAAAATATATATAATCAATGGTTCACAATCTATGGAACTTGTGGTAGTTGCGGTGGGACAATAGGAGATAAAAAACAATATAGAACATTTGAAGATTCCACCCTTGGAAGCGAATATATCATATCAAGAGTTACATTGATAGCTGAAACTTGTTCAGATGTAGGTAGAGAATCATATCCATGTCCACTAATATGTGGATGTTATGCATGTAGTGCTGAAACACCAACTGCTAAACTCGTAATAAAGACACATGGTACTGAATATTTCGGTAGCAACTTTGACCTTGATTATGATGCAGGAAATTGGGCTACTCATGTTTTGGGTTATAGTAATAATCCTAATACTGGCTTAGCTTGGACTTGGACAGAAGTCAATGACATAGTTGCTGGATGTTATGCAAATGATTTTTCAGATACCGATTTTTGTGGCGGAAATCATGTAATTAAACCGAATATAAAAATTAGAGTTAATTACTTGGGTGAATATACACCTGATGTGAGAGTTAGTGCTGAGTGGCTTACTGTGAACTATACCCCAGTAGATACCGTTTGTGATATTACAATGCCTTCACATTTATCTCGTACTGTTGATGAAAATATCAATGCAATAAATTTCTGGGATGGCACTAGGGAAGTATACTTTGAAAGTCAAAATCTGAAAACTATGGTACTTGAAGGATATGAGTATGGCTCTGGTGCTGATGACAGAATAATATGTGTACGTGATATGGGTAGAGATGGAAACGTTATAACAATAGATGGATTCTCAAATAATTACTTTAACACTAACTATAGAATAGCCAGCTACGGATGGAAATTGGTATCAAAATTACCGCTTTACTACAAGTGGATACTTGAACTGCAAGAGCTTGAGGAAGAATGACGGATATTTGTGTAAGAGATTGTACTCTAATGATTAAGACAGTACCAGAGTATGAAATATATCATTTCAACCATTATGATGCTGGTGGCGAAGAGTGGTCAACCAATCCTGAGTATATGATAGATATTTCAATAACTACTCAAGCTGAAGAAACTGTGAATGCTGTTGTACAACATTGTGATTATACTTCATACACTTCAAGTGATGAGTTCTATAGGTATCGAGTTTTTGATAAGATAGAGTTTAGAGTATTTGCATTTTATGATGCTGGTACTGCATGTGATGTAAAGTGTAGACCTGTATTCAGTGCAGGCGATGGTTCTAACTATCAATACTCAATCAATAGTACTTATGCTAATGCCGAATGGACTATATGGGAAGATATAACCAGTGATACAAATGCACCTAGTGAATGGACTGAGAATGACATTATTAATCTTGGTATGGATGTAGAACGTGCTGGTGCTGGAAATGGTACATGTAAAGTGGGTAAGATTGAAGTACGTGTACAGTGGCATTATGAAATACCAATTATATATCCACATCGAGAAGGTGCTGAAGGTAAACTTAATAAAATTCTAACACTCTTTAACTTCTGGACTGATGATTATGACATTATAGATGAAGGTATGAATGATGATGGTCTGACATTACGGGGTCTTGATATTATGTGTGAAGATGTTGAGCCTGAATGTTTTTCATTCCCAGCATGTTTTCCTTGGTGTGCAAACATTGGTTCTACTGCACAATTTCATAAAAAGTGGCATATGTTGGAAGTACTAGCTAATACTGGTATAACAATTGAATTTGATACTTTAGATAAAACTCTTGATGGCACATTTGTAATTAAAAGTATAAATCTATCATCTGTAAATAATGAACGTGCCTATATGTATAATATTATATTAAAAAGAAAAACTTATGGTGATTAAAAATGGCGATGAAAGATTGGGATGATGTACCGTATGCTTCAGGTGACTGTATACGTGATATTGATGAGTGGAATAAAGTTGTAGAATATGTAAAGCATAGTGGAAGCTGTAATTCTGGTGCTGGACATATACTATACGATAATGATGATAGTGATGAACAGCGATTTAAATTTTTCTACTATGGCGATGATTCTATTTTAGAGGGAAATGCACTTGCTTCAAAAAATTTAACTTTAAAAGCAAATTCCGCTAACGATTGTCCATATATAACACTCTTCGGGGATTCTGATATATTAAACGTTATAGAAAATACTTCCGATTTTCTTGTAAAAACATGCTCAGGAACAGAATTGTTGAAAGTTAATGATACAGCAATTACTTATAAGGGTGCTGCCATAGGTGGTGGTGGAGACATGTTTAAAGCCACCTATGATACAGATGGTAATGGAATAGTAGACAATTCGGAGAAACTAGAGGGTTCTACTAAAGTACAAGTTCAAAACCATAATCCTAAAGCTCATACGCATACAGAAGTGGATATTACAGATTTAGACCATGATGCTCAAAAGATAAAAGGAGTTACAGTAGATAATACAGATATAGCAGATGGTAAGATATTAAAATACAATGGCACTAGCGGTAATCTTGAATATGAAGTTGCTGGTGGTGGTGGTAGCTGTCCTGTAGAGGGAGAAGTAGATTTTACTCTCTGGACTAATTGTGCTGCGCAAACTGGAGAGAAATTTAAATTCTATGAACATAGTATAGATTTCAATGCTGACCGTGCAATATACATTAATGATGATGAAACATATATCGGACATGGTGCAGGAGATAGTATTACTACAGCATATGGTAATACATTTGTAGGGAAAAATACAGGCAATTCAATCACTGATGGTTCACAAAATACTGCTCTAGGCGCATTTGCAGGACAACTTGCTGCTACTGGTATACACAATTGCGTATATCTTGGATTTGAAGCTGGTAAAAGTAATGCAGCAAATGATGCGATTGCTATAGGTTATCAAGCTTTACTGAATAATACAAAAGTTGATACAATCGGCATAGGTTATCAAGCTCTAATGAATAATACAGGTCTAAATAACTTAGCACTAGGCTATAGGGCATTATTTACCAATATAATTGGTAATGATAATGTTGCTATTGGAAGTGAGGCTGCCTCTTTTAATAATGGATATTATAATGTTGCTATCGGTAAACAAGTTTTATTAGATTTAACAAATGGAGAGAATAACGTTGCCATAGGTTGTACTGCTGGTGCTAATACAATAAACAATATGAGTGGATGCGTGCTGATTGGTTCTTGTTCAGGTTATAACAATACTGGAGATGACTGTGTCTTACTTGGTAAAGCATCTGGTTATGATAATGCAACAGATAATCGTCTTTATATTAATAACGGAACTAGCATGTTTCCTCTAATATATGGTGAGTTCGAAAATGATGTTGTAAAATTTGGAGATAATTCTGCTGCATGGAATATTCAATTTATACAAAGTCGAATGCATATGAAAGAAACTACTACACCAGCAGCTATAGCAAACTATGGTGCAATATACTGCAAAGCGGATAATAAACTTTACTTCCAAGATGGTGCAGGTGCGGAACATGAAATAGCATTTATATAAATAGTATAAAGGAAAGTGGATAAAATGGTATGGAAAGAAGATATTAGCAAAGAAGAGCCAGAAGATAAGCAGAAAATAGTTTATAAAAAGAATATAACCACAAAGAAAACCACAACTCTTGAAGAACTTTATAACCGAAAGAGCTATTGTGAACATGATATAGCACAAAGCCAAGCTAGAATGGACAAAATTCAAAAAGATATAGACGAAATTGAAGCTCTTCAAGTAAGTAAAATCTAAAAATAAGGTGAGAAAATGGTAAAGGTAGAACTGAGTGGAGAAGAGATAAAGGCGCTGCATGAACTAATGAGTGATGCAAAAGCGCCTATAGATATGGGCTACGTTTTAGGTAGCTTCAAAATAAAAGTTGCTAAAGCATGGCAAGATGATATGCAGAGGAAACAGAAACAAGCTGCAAAGCAAATAGTCAAAGGAGACAAGAAGCTGCTTAAAGAGATTGCTAAAGAATTGGAAGAGGATGAACATGGAACTAGACGAAAAGAAATTTAAAAAACTACTCGATGATATGTATGCATTTAGGGATAAGGCGAAAGCCAACGGTAATTCTAAGTACGAACGAATCAGCAACAAAGACATTCTATTCTTCTTTATAAATAAGTTGGATAGCTTGGAAGAAAGAGTATCGAAGACTGAGGCAGTGCAACGAGTATCGTTTGTGGTCTTCCCCGTGATTGTCGGGTTAGCTGTGTATTTTGGAAAGGTGATATGAAATGAAAGATTGGTGGAAATCAAAAACATTGTGGGTGAATCTAATAGCCGTAGGCACTATCATTGTCAGAGCCGAATGCGGATTAATACTAACGCCAGCAGGTGAAGTTGCAGTACTTGCTGCGATTAACCTAGTACTGAGAATGGTCACAAAAGAGGAACTGAACTGGTAAAATGAATGCGCAACAAAGATATAGAAAAAAACACAGAGATAAATTCAATGCCGATGCTAGAGCATACGAACGTAAACTAAGATATGATTTTTATAGCAAAATTATACCTCAGTTAAAAGAAAATGGTTGCTCAATTTGTGGCTATAATATATGTGATGATGCATTAGAATTTCATCATGTTAACAATGAAGATAAAAGTTTTTCAATTAGCAGAGGATACAACTATAGTCCAGAAAAACTTGCATTGGAATTAAATAAGTGTATGTTGCTTTGTTCAAATTGTCATAGAGAATTACGTATGATGGAGAAATAATATGCAGGCTAAAGTGCAATTCCATTGGAAAGGTAATCATCATGCCTATTATGGTATATGGTTAATTTTCTTTGGAATATTTAATAATTACATGGCGATTGATAATGGCGAACTTGCTGCTACTATTCCTTTCTGGCAATTATGTATCGGTATCGGTGCTTTTATGCTAGTTGACGATATTATAGAACATACACTTACTGCTGATACACCACTACGAATACTGTACGATAAAATTATAAAACCGAGGCTGAAATGATGTTCCAATTTCTTCCACTGATACTTCTCACTTTTGGTCTCGGTCTTTTTACTTCATGTATGTGGTACATTACAAAAAAATTGTACGAAAAGCTCTTGTAGTACTACTTTTACATGAAAAAGGTGGGGGAAACGTGTATATTATCCGTTTCTCCAAATTATTTTTTTAAGCCGTTTTAAAGCATTTCAATATTGTCAGGTCTTAGTATACTAGCCATCGTGAGTTTTGCTGCCTGCTGCTTGCTCTGTGAATCCTCAGTCATATTAATGCCGTCTGCCAATATACCAACTAAACATATCCCGTCTTAACTTAGCCATTCTGCCATCTGGGTGTGTGAATACAACTCCTTCTACAAATCCGTCTCTGTTTCCTCT
>JAGMCL010000021.1 GCA_023129165.1 Caldifarciminota bacterium
GGATTGACAGTCTTTAGACTGTTATTATCATTTTCATAACAGCGTAAACGCTGTCATTCCTAAATCACAGATAACTTCTCTTTGTCATTGCGAGGAGTCCGTCGCACTTCTTGACGGACGAAGCAATCGCTTTTAAGGAGGGTCAGCTATAGAAAGACGAGATTGCCACATCCCGATTATTATCGGGATTCGCAATGACAGCTACCGTTGTTTGCTATTACGATGATTGTAAGCAACCTGCCTGCCAGCAGGCAGAGAAGTTAGAAATTAACCCAGACTCACACAGATTTTAAAAATAAAAATATTTGTAAACATCTGCGTCTACCCTGTGAAATAAAAAATAAACTTCAGCTATTTAACAGGGTAAATTCCTGCCCCGCACCTAATAGGTGCGAGGATGAGCGTCCAAAAAGAAAAAACGGTAGTGTCAAATTGAATATGAAAGAGAAATGTAGGGGTTCGATTTATCGAACCCGCAAATAATGAACGAGAAAGCCTTAAGTAATATTCGTAAGTATATAGAGGACAATCCGTTAGGAGAGAATAAGATTTGAAGAATTCTATAGAAACAGGTCGGATGAATCCGACCCCTACAAGAATCAGTGGATTAAGAGAAAATCCACAAAAGATTTTTTACAATACTGAAAAAAATTTAAGGGAGGAACTATGAGGTTCAAAAAAATCCTCATTGCCAATCGGGGTGAGATTGCACTCCGTATTGAACATGCCTGTAAGGAACTTGGGATAAAAACCGTAGTAATACATTCGGATGTTGACGATTCCTCAATCCATGTTCTGATGGCTGATGAGGCTATATGTATAGGTCCTGCAAGTCCCAAAGAAAGTTACCTGTCGATACCAAGGATAATAAGCGCGTGCGAGATTTCAGGCGTTGATGCAGTCCATCCAGGTTATGGCTTTCTCGCAGAGAATCCCAGATTTGCAGAGATATGTGAGGAAAATGGGTTTAAGTTTATAGGCCCTAAGCCTTCAGTGATAAAAGAAATGGGACATAAAAGTGAGGCAAAGGAAATTGCTAAAAAGGCAGGTGTTCCTGTAATCCCTGGAAGCAATCAACCTATCACAGACATAGATACTGCCAAGAGTATATCAAAAAAGATAGGTTACCCTGTCATAATGAAGGCTGCATTTGGTGGAGGTGGTCGTGGTATGAAAATAGCTCATTCAGACAAGGAACTTGAAAGGTTTATAAACATAGCCTCCTCTGAGGCAGAAACTGCATTTGGCAGTGGCGATATATATATAGAGAAATACATTGAGAACCCAAGACACATAGAGGTTCAGATTATTGGTGATGAGAAAGGTAATATAGTCTGGCTGGGTGAAAGGGAGTGTTCCATTCAAAGACGTCATCAAAAGCTAATAGAAGAAGCTCCCTCGTCCATAGTTGGCAAAGAACTTAGAAAACAAATGGGCAATGCTGCCAGGAAATTTGCTGAGTATGTAGGTTATACAAGCGCTGGAACAATTGAGTTTTTACTTGATGAAAAGAAGAATTTTTATTTTATGGAGGCAAATACACGTATTCAAGTAGAGCATCCTGTAACAGAAGAAGTAACTGGTATCGACATTGTCAAGGAACAGATAAGAATCGCAGAAGGTAAGAAACTTTCATTCACCCAGGATGAGGTAAAATTCGATGGCCATGCAATCGAATGCAGAATAAATGCAGAGGACCCTGAAAACAACTTCATTGCGACACCTGGAAATATTACAGGTCTCTATATCCCTGGTGGTCCCGGGGTCAGGATAGAAACACATATATACAGCGATTACAAAATACCAAGCCAATATGATTCTCTTATAGCAAAAATAATAACCAAAGGTAAGACTCGTGACGAGGCAATAGCAAGAATGACAAGGGTTCTTGAAGAGTTTATAGTTGAAGGTATTAAAACCACAATTCCTCTGCACCTTGCTGTAATGAAGCACGAAGGTTTCAGGAAAGGGGAGATTGATACAGGATTCTTAGATAGAATGTATGCAAAAACCTAATTTTTTCTTGACAATTTATTTAATATGATGTATAATCAATGAACTTTTGACCCCTCGATTTTAAAATCGTTGCATTCTCAAGCCTATGAATAGATGGTATTTTATAATTACAACCCTCATCTTTCTATCCTGTGCAGGGAATAAACCACTTGTAGTTCATACTGCTGAGGATGAATTTAATCTGGCAAAGGAGCACCTCGAAGATAGAAAATATGTCCAGGCTATAGAGAGATTTCAGAATGTAATCTATAGGTATCCCGGAAGTGGACTTATGGAGGATGCACAGTACTGGTTGGCGAAAACCTATTTTGAAAAAAGGGAATATGAACAGGCTGAGTTAGAATATAAATTCCTTCTTTCAAATTTTCCAAATTCAAGATTTACTATAAAGGCAAATTACGAATTAGCCCTTACCTACCTTAAACTATCACCTCCATACTACCTCGACCAGTTATATACAAAGATGGCATTAAATGCCCTTGATAAATTCATAGCAAAATACGGGAACACGGAACTTGCGGAAGAGGCTCGAAAGTCAAGAATAGAGTGTATAGATAAACTTGCCCGAAAGGATCTGGAAATTGCAAGACTATATAAAAAAATGGGAAAACCTGAGGCTGCACTATTTTATCTCAATGATATTATTGAAAGGTATCCTGAAACCACACTAAAAGAAGAGATTGAGTCCCTAAGAAAAGAAATCTCACATTAATATTTGATATCTAATTTTTGATTTTTATCTTAATTTCACTACCTTTTTTACTGTCTGAGGTGTGCTTATAAAGTATATACCCGATGTAATACCATCTGCATTCCAGACCGTCTTTGTAATTGGACCATCCGTCGCTTCTACCTGCAGAACAGAAACTAAACGACCTACAATATCGTATATTCTTATTTCATCTTCCAGAGATGATTTCAAGGAAATACTCAATCTCTTTATAAAAGGATTCGGATAAACCTCGAGCATCTCTAAATAAGGATTTCGAATATCGTTCTCTTCCTCAACACCCATCTCTCCCAATTTATCCTGTGCTCTTTCAAATCTCTCCAAGATCTCATCTCTCGAAAAACCCCCAATGATAGCAAATGCGACTTCTTTTTTCTCTCCCTCAAAGAGACAATATGGACCAAATGATATAAGCAGTGAGTAATCACCAGGAACCTCACCTTCATCAAAAGACAGTTCCCCGGATAAGAATCTGTAGGCATAATAATCAGATAACCCACCATCTGGATATATGAAAATGTCGTTCGGTATCACGGAAATGTTATTTATTCTCCCGGATAGTCCAGCAACAGCCGCATATATCTGACCTTTTAACATTTGACTTTTAACTTTTGACCTTTCATCCTTTCGACCTTTCGACTTTTCGACTCTTTGACTTTTATATATGTATCCTATCCCCTCTTCCACACTTGCACATTCACCCTGCATATCAAAATCAAACCATGCTCCTATGTATGCTGAATCAAGAGGTTGTTCGGTTGAAAAATTCAGTCTTATTATTATAAAATCATCATATAATGAATCTGAAAAAACCCAACTGTCCTGAGTTAAGACCAATTCTCTGGGAAAAGGAGCACCTCCATCTGTAAATCTACACCAACCGTCCTCAGATGAGAAAATTCTATCTCCGAAAAAAAGCCCTCTCTCACAGATGAAATCAGAATCCAGAGAATTATCACAGACATAAGTGGGAGAGTTGCCAAAGAGAAGTGTTCCATAGTAGAGCAGATTGCTGCCATCTTTAGGGTATATGAATCCCATACCTTCTCCACCACAGAGAGATGTAAAACCATATGAACCATCATTCGATATAGTAAAATAGAAATCACCCTCACTATGGGTAGCATATTCTAATGGAATACTGCCAATTTTTAGAGTAAATGGCACACTCTGGACATATCCTGTCGATGTTTGTATAGTCAGTCTAAGAGAAACCTCATACCCAATGGGTGTCTCTTCATCCGCCATCACCCTGAATAACCCATCACTTGTTTCTCCAATCTGAATATACCCCAAATCTGCATCATTCTCAATAATAGTAATGTATATATCGCTTGTCGATAATGAAGCAGATACACCATCCGCATCTCTATAACCTGAATTCTTTATAGTAACAACAAGGTCAGCAACCTCTCCGGGATCGAGCCTGAGGTCATTCGATTCATCACCCTGTGTATAATATCTTGAAACTTCAAAATCAGGAAAAAGGGAATCACCGATTTCAATCTCTCCCTGATAAGGTCGTATGCCAGGTCCTGTTATACATACCTTACAAATCCCCTGCCCCTGAGGATTAATGATAAATCTTGCATATCCATATGTATTGGAGTTACCCACAAGATAAAAATCTCCCTCCTTGAACAGACAAACGGTAGCACCATAGTAATTTATATTATTCCTTTT
>JAGMCL010000022.1 GCA_023129165.1 Caldifarciminota bacterium
GGTGGGGTGGTACACATACACCAGAGGCAATGGACCCTGATAGATATATTGAGATGTCTGATGGATATATAAGGCCTCCGCAGGCAGTTGCTACGGGCTCAGCACTCATTGTAAGTCTTGGACCCTATGAGATGAATTATGGAGATACACTCTTGTTTACTCTGGCACTTTTTACTGCAAAGGATACACTTGAGTCATTTAGAAATAACCTTTCGCTTATCGAGGAATATTATCCAGAATGGAATTTCCCGTCTCCACCTCCTGCTCCTCCTCTCAGTGTAGAACCAAGAAACCATGGTGCTAAACTCTACTGGAAATGGGAGGCTGGAGACCCCGGGATAAATCCTGAGGATTATGAAGATGAGAATAGGTTGGATGAAATACTCAAACCTTTCGCAGGATACCGAGTATACAGGAGCACTCTTGGCCCTGATGGACCGTGGACACTTCTTGGTGAGTATGATGTTATAGGTGACGGTTTCGGTTTTGACATGGGAATAGAATATGAATATATAGATGAGGGAATTTTGAACAATGTTTCATACTACTATACAGTAACATCTTTTGCCCTTCCTGATACGGTTTCAGGATTTATAAACCTTGAGAGCAGTAAGGCTGTAAATTCGTCTGAGATATTTCCAGGACCTCCTCCTGCCGAGGATGTCGGGGATGTCAGTGTTGTTCCAAATCCATATCTGGGGGATGTGGATTATACAGCCTACAACCCTCCCTGGGAAACCCATCCACCTGGAAGGCCATGGATGGAACAAGACAGGAGGATACAGTTTGTTAATCTTCCTAACAGATGTACTATAAATATTTTCACCCTTGCGGGAGACCTTGTATTTACAATAGAACATAACGACCCTATCAATGGTTTTGAGGACTGGAACCTCGTGTCAAGAGTTGGCCAGGCTATTGGTAGTGATATATATCTTTTTACTGTAGAGGACCACGAAACCGGAAACATACAGAGGGGGAAATTCGTGGTGATAAAATAGAATTTAGGACGCAGATGGACTCTAAATTAGAACGCAGATATACCCCGTTAAATAATGTAACTGTAAATATTAGAGAGTTCATAAAACAGTTCTATTAAACAGGGTAAACGCAGAAAAACAGGATAAATAATTTATGTATTTTGATGAATTTTTAAAAATATAAACAAAAAAAATCTTGATAATCTGCGTTAATCTGCGTCCTAAAGAACATTTTTGATATTTAATATTTGATATTTAATATGTATCCGGGGGGTTTATGAAAAAGTTGATTTTACTTCTAATTCCAGCTCTCCTTTTTGGTGGATATGAAAGACCTGGAAGCACATCCGGTCAGTTTCTAAAAATTGGTGTAAGTGCGAGAGCAGTTGGTATGGGAGAGGCATTTCTTGCAGTTGCTGATGATGCATCCTCTGTCTATTACAACCCTGCCTGTCTCTCTTTAATAGGTTTTGTTGACATTTCAGCAACACATACAAGGTGGTTTGCTGGTATAAATCACGAGTTTGCAAGTATTGCTTCACCTTTTCGAAGGATTGGCACATTTGCTATTTCCTTTATCTGCCTGTATACGGATGCAATAGAGGTCACCACACCACTACAACCCGATGGAACTGGTGAAACATTCTATGCTTCCAACTATGCATTCGGGTTAAGTTATGGTAGGTTCTTAACCGACCATACATCTATTGGGCTGACTGCAAGGTATATTGGACTTTCACTCTACCAAAATAATGTTAGTGCTTTTTCATTTGACCTTGGAACACTCTTTAGAACGGATATTAGAGGATTTAGATTTGGTATGAAAATCTCAAATTTTGGACCTAATCTTAGATTCATAAATGAATTCTATTCACTTCCAATGAATTTCTCTCTTGGTGCTGCATTTGAGCCAATACCCTCTCTGACACTTGCTGCCGTTATGATTAAGCCCACTGATGATGAGGATGTCATAAATACGGGATTAGAATACAAACTTAACAGATATTTTACTCTAAGAGGAGGATATAAGTTTGGATATGATGCAGAGACCTGGTCATCCGGTGCAGGATTTTCAATTCCAGTTGGAGAGGCAATAGTTAAGCTCGACTATGCATACTCTGACCTTGGTGTTCTCTCTGGTTCCCACAGGATGACCATGGGTTTTTCATTTTAGGAGGTTATATGAAAAGAGCATTTCTTTACATCCTTCTTCTTCCATTATTTCTTTATGGAAATTATGGCTTGGTCTTTCTCTCTGAGGAATATGATGCCTCTGTATTGAGGAGTATGGGTATAAAGGTGCTGAGCTCTTCAAAAAGTAGTGCAATATGCCAGCTCGTCCCTGATAATATGAAAACGCTCTATGAGAGTGGACTGCAGTTTCAGATTCTATCCCCCACTGTCTACAGGATGATAGATAAAAGGGAAAAAGAGACATTTTACATTTGGGATATTGAATATCCTCCATATGGTTCTCCGTCAAGTATTGCAGAGATTTCCATTACAACGGCATATATGTTCGATGACTCAACAAGGGTAAGAGTATCAATATACAAAGAGACAACATCTGGATGGCAATGGGTCACACATGTAGACGACACAGTCTCTGGTGCATCTTTTTTCACATTCAATATTGATTATCAACTTCCCTCTGAATACGGTGCATATGTGTACGAGGCACGAGTTCTCTATATGAGCCCTGGAGGATGGGTAAGAACAGATAGCCGACAATATTTTATAAATGTTCCAACTCCAATAACACATCAAGACATAGCACTTGTATTAGAATCTTCTATTGCACCCTTAATAATGAATGAAATCACACAGTACAGGGCATATGTGGAGACAGACTATGATGTGACCCTCCATATCTACGAAGGCTCATGGGATACTGCGGAAGAGATGAGACCATATATTTCCAGTCTTGCCTCTGATTCAGGTATTGCTGGTATAGTTCTTGTTGGGCTTTTCCCCTATGCAATGTGGGAATTTCCTTGGGGAGAAACCTGCCCAATACCGTTTTTTTATGAAGACCTTGATGGTATATTCTTAGACAGGGATGGAGATGGATTTTACGACTGGCATGAGTTTGGAGATGAACCGTTAATAGATATATGGGTCTGCTGGATGAGACCACCCCAGAACAATCCTTCATCACTTTTAGAGTTCCTTCAAAAGTGTAATGAATACTATAATGGTGGAGTATCTATCCCCCAGAGGGGATTTGCATGTATAAATCATGATTGGTTCGGCGCTATGAAATATATTAAAAAAAGTATTGCTCAGATCTATGGAGAGGAAGTAGATACGGTAGGAGGGAATAACTGGTATGTTGCAGGTTATGAATACCTTGACCATCTTACAAGGGGATATGAGATCACCAATATATGGGCTCACTCCTCGAGTTATTTCCATAATTTTGATAGACCTCCAAACTGGGTTTTTTATAATGAGCTGAGGGATACCTATCCTGGTTCAAGGTTTACCTCACTCTTCGCCTGTCATGGTGCAGACTTCCACGAATCTCCCTCAAACAATCTCGCAATAAACTACTGCTTTGGACACGCTACTGGTCTGGCATCTTTTGGTGTAACAAGGAGTATGGGAACCGGCACGCAGGATATTTTATTCAACTCTCTTGCATATGGTAAGGACCTCGGGAGGGCATACCTCGATTACCTCAACTACCACTGTGATCCACAGAGAATATCATACTGGTTTCCATCGGATACACTCGAGTGCTTTATGTGGGATTTCGCATTCATAGGAAACCCATTTGTCACATTCCCATCTCCTTACGCCTCTCCCCCACTACCACCACAGGATGTTGATGCTTTTCCATCCCATATGAGTATTCAACTTGGATGGAGAGACAACTGGGAGACCGATCTTATAGGATATAATGTATACAGGAAAGAGGGAGCTGCAGGCACCTACGAAATGATAAATGATTCTATTATCCCAGAAGTGGGATTAATCGATACACTCATTGATTCAGGAGTATGGTATTACTATGTTGTAACTGCTGTGGATTCGGGTGGACTTGAGAGTGAATATTCTCTCCCAGATTCCGCCTTACCTATGTCGTTTGATGAGGGTATCCTTCTTGTAGATGAGACCTGGGATGGACCCGGTAATCCCGGGAATCCAACAGATGATATGGTCGATGAATTCTATAGAGACCTATTTTCAGAGATAAAGTTGGATTTTGATGAGTGGGATGTTGTCTCACAGGGTATTCCTGAAATCTCAACCATAGGGAGATATTCCCTGATTGTTTGGTATGCTGACCATTATGTACAACCACTCGCATCGGAATTTATCCCATCCCTCACACGATACCTTGATGCAGGAGGTAAATTATGGTTTATAGGATGGAGACCAGTGCTTGATATTATTGGTAGTGGAACATATCCATTCACGTTTGGAGAGGGAGATTTCCTCTTCGATTATCTCGAATGCGACACAGCATATGAATCATTTTCATATGAGTTTATAGGTGCCAGTGGTCTTTCTGGTTATCCTGATATAGAAGTAGATTCATCGAAGATACCTTCTTCATGGAATGGGATGGTGTATATAGATGTTTTTTCAGGAGAAGATGCTGTATACTCATTCCAATCATCGAATGGAGAGAGTGAATATCAGGGAAGACCGTGTGCCATAAAACGCATAAATGACGACACTAAGGTCATCTTCTTCGGCTTTCCCCTATACTTCACAAATGCTACACAGACATTGGTCTCAAAGGTTTTAGAGGACCTTGGTG
>JAGMCL010000023.1 GCA_023129165.1 Caldifarciminota bacterium
TTGCGTACTTTGCGCCTTTGCGAGAAACAATAAGAAAATCATCAATTGATTCCATTTTACTTTTGCCATGAATAATCCACGTACTTTCGTCCTTGGCATTGATGGTGTTCCTTATTCCTTTCTTGAAGATGTATTCAATAAAGGCTGGATGCCAGCTCTGTCAAAACTGTCACAGGAACATGGGTCTAAAAGGATGAATTCAGTTTATCCTACTGTATCATCTGTAGCATGGACAACTTATTCAACAGGAAAGAATCCAGCAGAACATGGTATTTTCGGGTTTATGGATCGAAGTCCCAATCCCTTCAATCTTAAGATACCTACAGCAATCGATAGAAAGGCAGAGACCGTCTGGCATAAACTCTCAAGTGAGGGTAAAAGAGTAATTGTGATTAATGTGCCATTGACCTATCCTCCTGAGGAGGTAAATGGTATATTGGTATCCGGTTTTTTGTGCACTGACATCGATAAAAGCTCATACCCAGAAACATTCAACAATTTCCTAAAATCAAAAGGATATATTATAGACCCTGATGCCTGGCTTGCAAGGGAATCGAAGGAGAAATTTATGAAGCAACTCCAAAAGGCAATGGTGAAAAGATTCGAGATAACCTTTGAATTGATTGATAAAGAGATGTGGGATTACTTTCAACTTCATGTAATGGAGACAGACAGACTTTTCCACTTTTTCTGGGATGATCTGGAGAACGAAGGAGATTTTTACTTAGATATAAAGAGTTTATTCAATAAACTTGATGATTTGATTGCACAACTTCACAAGAGGCTCTCAGAAGATGATAGGTTGTTAATTCTATCTGACCACGGGTTTTGTGGGATAGAAGCAGATGTCCAATTAAATACCTGGCTTGAGGAGGAGGGACTTTTAAAATTTGAATCATCTCTTGCAGAGAAGACACTTGTAAATTATCATAAGGATTCCTTATGCTACTCACTAATCCCAGGAAGGATATACGTTAACCTGAAAGGTAGAGAGGAAAAAGGAACAGTTAGAAAGGAAGATTATGATAAAATAAGAGAGGAGATTAAACAAAGACTCCTTGAATTAAAAGATCCTGATAAAAACAATAAGGTTATTGATAGGGTGTTTTTAAGAGAGGAAATTTACAATGGACCTTATCTTGAGAATGCCGCAGATATAATTGCCCATCCTGTTAAAGGCTATGATTTGAAGGCGCGAGTGGGAATTAACGATATTTTTGTAAGGTCATATATAAACGGTATGCATACATATGATGATGCCTTCATCTGCGGGGTAAATATAAATACAAGTTCTGTAACATCTATTCAGGATGTCAGGGAAACTTGCCTCGGATTCAAATGACAAATAAACACACTACCTTTGGTGGAGAAATGTCTGAGAGTAATACAGGAAATGTAGAGTCTTATAATGCCCGTTTATCACAGGAGCAAAAAACAGGCAAAGTTTCTCTCTACGAGGAAGAGCTATTGAAGATAGCCAGGAATGCGGGAATTGGGGGAGGGGGCATCCTGATTTCCAGTTTAATTGCTTATCTATCCAGTATCATAGTAACCAGGGTGGTAGGAGCAGAATATTACGGGATATTCTATCTTGCCATTACTATTTTTATGTTAGGTAGTCTTTTGGCTTCTCTCGGGTTGAATCAAGGGATGCTTCGATATATCTCGCTCTATTCAGGTCAAGGAGACTATTCACGAATTAAGGGAATTGTTTTATTCGGAGTGAGAATCACATTGGTAGCAAGCGCGCTTATCGCCTTTGCGATTTTCGTCCTCTCGCCGTTAATATCTCAAAATGTTTTTCATAAACCAGATCTAACATTGGCACTGCGAATTCTCATTGTTGCATTGCCTTTTTCTACTTTGACGGGTATATTTCTATCGAGTCTACAGGGGCTCAGACTCATCAAATACAGTGTGTCGGTTAAGAATATACTCCAACCATTATCGAGATTCATCCTGCTCGCAATTTTTTTTATATCCGGTTGGAAATTTTTAGGACTTCTATGGGCAACGGTTCTATCGATCTTCGTTGGTTCTGTATTGGCTTATTATTTTCTGAAGAAAAGTTGGCCGAGTCTTGAAAGGAAAGCCATAACAATTTCTGACAAATTAAAGATTGTGAGCTTTTCTACACCTCTTTTTTTTGAGGGGTTTTTGAACTATTTTATAAGTTCAACTCCAATTTTGATACTGGGTTACTTCAGGCATTCAACGGATGTGGGAATCTACGGTATTGGACTGAAACTCGGTCTACTGATTATTCTACCGCTGACTTCTTTCAATATGATTTTTGCTCCTACTATATCCAACCTTTACGGACGAAATGAACTGGAAACGCTACAGCGTCTCTTTAAGACAGTTACAAAGTGGATTTACTCCTTCAGTTTTGCTACATTTTTTCTAATTGTCCTGTTTGCGAAGCCCATACTGAGTATTTGGGGGCAAAGTTTTGTCCTGGGAGC
>JAGMCL010000024.1 GCA_023129165.1 Caldifarciminota bacterium
ATTTGTATAGTGGGTATATCTTCTCCTAACATTTTGGATAGAAAATACTCTCACCGTATAATCTTATAAAATCTATTTGATTCACACCTAAAATTTCCTTGACATCCCTCTATTTATATGATATAATCCAGTATTAAATATAAAATATCAAAATAACATATAAATAAAATGAGATTGCCACACTCACTTCATTCGTTCGCAATGACATACTCTGACTATCATCATAATTTTAAGACGAGTATGTTTCGACAAAGCCTATGAGGAAGTATCACCTAAAAAGGATTTTTAAAATATGAAGATTGACTATAAAAACAAACTAAACAAGGAACAGTACATTTGTGTTACTGCTGGTGAAGGTCCAGTTTATATACTCGCTGGAGCTGGGTCTGGTAAAACCAGAGTGCTTACATACCGCACTGCATGGCTTATTGAGAAAGGATCTTCTCCAAACCGTATAATGTTACTAACATTCACAAACAAAGCAGCAAGGGAGATGTTAGAAAGGGTGGAAGCTCTTACGGAATTAAACCTGAGCAATCTATGGGGAGGAACTTTCCATCATATTGGTAACCTCATATTACGAAGAACAGGAAGAGCTTTTGGTTTTTCTACAGATTACATGATAATGGATGAAGGAGATGCAATCTCACTTCTTGATGAATGTAAAAAGGAATTAAAGTTACCCAAGGAGAAAAAATTTCCAAAGGCAAAAGTTTTAAAAACTATTATCTCAACCTCCAATAATTCGCTACAGGACATACCCACAACAGTATCGTTAAAATTTCCAAGCCTTCTTGAATTTATACAGGAAATCGTAAACATTGAAAAGAAATACATAGAAATAAAGAAAAAAGAAAATCTAATGGATTTTGATGACCTCCTCTACTACTGGTGGAAAATTTTATGCAAAGGAGATCTGCCATATAAATTCGACCATATTCTCATAGACGAGTACCAGGATACAAATCTATTACAGGCTAAAATAGTCGATGCAATGACAGAACAAGTTGGAAACATTACAGTTGTTGGGGATGATGCCCAGAGTATATATTCTTTCAGAGGAGCAGACTACAGGAATATTAGAGATTTTCCTCTACGTTATACTGACACGAAGATATATAAACTTGAGACCAATTATAGAAGCTCACCACAGATACTCCATCTTGCAAATGAGATAATTGAAAGAAGTGATGCTCGCTTTAAGAAAAGACTTATTCCTGTAATGAATGATGGAGATACTCCAACTGTAGTAGCCACAGGAGATACGTTTGTGCAGGCAAGATTTGTAGTTTATAAGATACAAGAATTAGTTGGACAAGGAGCGTCGTATAGTGATATAGGTATCCTCTATAGAGCCCACTACCAGTCTGCTGAACTTGAAATACAGCTATCCAAAACAGAAATTCCGTATATCGTAAGATCAGGAGCCAGGTTCTTTGAAAGAGCTCACATAAAAGATGTGTTATCTTATCTTCGCGTACTATCCAATCCAAGAGATTGGATATCCTTCAGAAGATTACTTAAAATCGAAGAGGGTATAGGAGATGTAACAGCTCAGAAGATATATGAAGGTGTAAGTTCTACGAAGCATCCACTAAAATATTTAACCTCTTCTCTGTCAAAGATTCCAGAAAAGGCTGTTTCAGGAACAAAGCATGCTGCAATGATTCTTAAAGGTATTAAAAAACTGTCTCCAGCTAATGCAGTTAAGTTTATTATTGAATCAGGATACGATGAGTATCTTGAACTCTCATACCCGGATGCAACTGACCGGAAAGAGGATATACGGATACTCATCGATTTTGCAGGAAATTATAATTCACTATCAAGATTTATCTCGGAAGTAACTCTATCTGAACCAGTTACAGGCGAGGATAGTTACCTTATAAACAGCTCCAATGACAGGGTGGTCCTCTCTACAATCCACCGTGCAAAGGGACTGGAATGGGATATTTTATTTCTCATATATGCCTGCGATGGAGGACTACCTATAGCAAGAAGTTATGAATCTGAAGAACAATTTGAGGAGGAAAGAAGACTTTTCTATGTTGCAGTTACAAGAGCCAAAAGAGAACTATTCATAACATATCCCTTGAGATCATCAAGAAGAAGTTTATACCTCGCTGCCTCTCCATTTTTGAGAGAATTGGATGATGGTGCATACAAGATGATGTGGGTGTAAAGGCTAAAATCATTGGACGTCCCGCCTTTGGCGGGATCCCGAAGAAAGCGGGACAGATTCACCCCGTTAAATAATGTAACGATAAATATCAGAGCGTTCTCGAAACAGCTCTATTTAACGGGGTAAACGCAGATAGAAAAAGATTTAACAACAAGGAATAAGATTAACCACAATATGTCAACGTGTTATAAGAGAAATCATCGGCGTGTATCTACATTATAAATACGATTCTTTTATTATTTAATTTATCTATATGGAGATATTAAAGGTAATACTCGTTGCCCTTATGGCAGGCTTCGCCTTATCTGCCCTTGTTCTTATTACAATAGCAGTGTACCGCAACTTGAATAAACTTAGTCGTGGCAAAAGAATACTAATAATAAGGTTTTTCTCTATCCTATTGTCACTCCTTATTTTTGTAAGTCTTTTTACATACACTGAAAAAGATTATATAAAAGGAGGGCTATTTGATTTTACCCCCCAGAAAATTGTCCTCAATAGATGTGGTGTTGTTGGAGCTTTTATATCTCACATCCTCTTGACATTATTTGGTATACCTGCATATATCATTCCTTTTCTATTATTTATATGTGGAGTAATAAAACTGCAGCATTACGAGAAATTACTATTTTGGAATGTATATGCAATTGTAATCCTAATATTCCTTGATATTATATTCGGTTATATACCAAATCTCTCAGGTGGACTTGTGGGTTCTTATCTCTTATCCTTCCTGGTTAAATGGTTGGGTACTTTTGGCACATATATATTGCTCTTCTTCATATTTATGGGACTTCTATATACAATTCCGTTAGTCAGAAAACTTAGAAGAAAAATAAAGGTGCCGCAGGAGATAAGGGTTGTTCATAAAAGGGAAAAACAACCAAAAATTAAACCAGAGAAGATTGAACCAGAAAAAATCACTCAACCTCTGCTTGAGAAGAGACACAGGAAATTGTTAGTTGGCAACTTCACTGAAAAATTCCTATCTATACTACATGAACCAGAATATGAACACATTAGTATTTCTAAAGCTGAGCTTGATCAAAACGCACAACTCATAGAAAAACGTTTTGAAGAGTTTGGTGTATCAGGAAAGATAATCAATAAATTCCCTGGTCCTGTTGTTACGAGATACGAGTATAAACCAGCTCCAGGCATTAAGGTCTCGAAAATAGAATCACTTACTAATGACATAGCATTATCTATGAAGGCATCAAGGGTGCGCATTGTAGCTCCTATTCCAGGTAGTTCTGCCATAGGAATAGAAGTCCCCAATGCCTCAAGGAAAAATGTATATCTAAAACAACTGCTTCAGGATGAAACCTTTATAAGATCAAAATCTAAACTCACTACGGTTATGGGTGTTGACATAGCTGGATTACCTTACTGCTCAGATATACAGACTATGCCACACGTGTTAATTGCAGGAGCAACCGGCTCCGGGAAAAGTGTGTTTATAAATACAATTATTGCCAGTATCCTCTCAAGGGCAAAACCATGCGATGTCAGATTTATTATGATAGACCCAAAGAGGATAGAACTCCCTGTTTATAACAGCATACCACACCTTATTTGTCCTGTAATAGCAGACGCAAAAAAGGCACTCGATGCCCTTAAGGGAGTCCTTGAATGGATGGATATAAGATACAGAGAGTTTGCAAGAGCTGGTGTTAGAGACATTGAGGGATATAATAAAAGAATGAACGAGAAAAAACCATACATTGTAATAATAGTTGATGAGCTGGCAGACCTTATGTTGACTGCACCCAGAGAGATAGAAGAGACTCTAACAAGACTTGCACAAATGTCAAGGGCAGTAGGTATACACCTTGTTCTTGCCACACAGAGACCATCAGTAGATGTAATAACGGGACTTATAAAGGCAAACTTCCCGGCAAGGGTGGCATTCCAGGTTGCATCCAAAACGGATTCAAGAACCATACTTGATATGAACGGTGCAGAAAAACTACTTGGAAGAGGTGATATGCTTTTCCTGCCTCCAGGAAAGGGAGAGCCTGAAAGATTACATGGAGCATATATATCAACTGAAGAAGCTAAGGAGATTGCAAATCTCTGGGCAGATAGATGGTTAAATGAAATCCTTTATGATATTGAAAGTTATGAGGAACTAAGCAAGATGATTATTGACTATGACCTTGTGGATGCTATCGTCAAGCCTGACATGCCGGGTGCAAGGGAGAGGATAGGCAACTTCACAACTGAAGCAAATAAGGCTCTGGGAATTGATTTAGGAGTATTAAGGTCGACAATACTAAACATCGATTACTATCCACCTCTCCCAGAGATGGAAAAGGTTGAAGAGAAAATGGAAACACAGAGAGAGATACTTGATGAGTTCGATGTATTATTTGATGAAGCAAAGAGGCTCGTAATCAGACATCAAGTAGCTTCTGTGTCCCTTCTCCAAAGGCATTTCAAAATAGGATACGCCAGAGCTGGGAGAATAATAGACCAATTAGAAAGGGCTGGTATAATTGGACCTTATCAGGGTAGTAAATCCAGAGACGTTCTTATTGAATTGGAATAGGTTAATTCACAACCTATATATTCAACCTTGCCTCCAATTGGAGGATTGGGTTTGCGAACATTAATAATAAGCTCCTTGGGCTTATATTTCTTAACAACAATAGAGATAAGGCTTTCTGCAACTTCCTCGATTAACCTATAAGTTGAACCTTCTACCTTATTCCTGATTAATTCATAAACCTCCTTAAGGTCGATAGAATCATCAGTATCAAGGCTTATATCCACATCTACTTCTCTCTTCTTACCCCTTTCTTCTTTATTTAAACCAATTCTGGTATATAATACTATTCCTGATATTGTAAGCATAGTAAATATAGATAAAAGACTAAAGACCTTAAACCATAGACATATGACAAAAGTGCTTAGAATTGAGATAAGGGTCAATAAGAATTAATAAGGTATATTAGGGAAAAATGATAAGTCCGTCTTTTGTGAGGGCCGCCAAATCGGGTAAAGGATTAGCCCATGAAATTGACTTTATACCCTTATAATGCTTATAATCATAGATATTAATTATCTATACTCAATAAAGTTAGCTATTAAGATTTTAAGGTTATGGAGCCATTATTAAGTAGTTACAAGCAAGCTACATTGTGAAGCTCCGGGAAGGATTTATTTCATAGAAGATTTTCGAGAATTTTCCTGTGTTTAACTTCATCTTAATCATTACCAATCAGTTCTTTAATAATCTTTAGAAGTTCATCAATTTCATATGGCTTACTTATAAACTTCAACCCCATTTTCTGTATTTTTGACCATTGTGATCTATGATCTGGATAACCGCTACACAGGAGCATTGGAATGTCGGCATTACGAGACTGAAAGTATTCAACTAACTCAATCCCATCTTTATCCGGTAGAACTACATCAATGAAAGCCAGGTCGAAATTACCACCTTCCATATCAAAAATTTCTATAGCCTCCATTGCATTCGCTGCCTCAAACACGGAATAGTTACTCTCTGTAAGTAAACTCGTCACAAATGCCCGTACCTCTGGCTCATCTTCTACCAAAAGAATCCGCTCCCCATTACCTTGAAAATTCCATAATGTAATATCTTCCATAGTTAATCCTCCAGTATATAAGAAATGGAAGTTCTTTAGATTCCTCATCATTAAAAATAATGTTTATTATATATATTATAACCATAAAATTAAGATTTGTCAAGAAAAAGTTTTAAAAAAAATCTTGACTTTTTCACATTGATATGATAAAATAAAACTGAATAATGAAAATTTTTCTCTTAACAGATAAGCCAGATATTAGATAAACAAAACTTATTATTCGAATATTACATTTCATAACTAACAATATATACTGATCTTATGCCAAGGAGCTATAATAAATAAAACATAAAAAGGGAGCATTATGAATATTCTAGGATGTCCAATCTCCACATTTCTTGCCTATATTGTAGTAGCATTAACTTTATTAACTTCGATAATATGGGCACTGATAAAAAGATTTCCTAATAGCGGATAACTCAGGAGGTTAAATGGTTTTCATTGCTGTTCTTATAATCTATCTTGTAGTACTCATTCTCATTGGTTTTTTTGCTAAAAGAGGTACGAGAACTGTTGAGGATTTTTATATCGGTGGAAGAAATATAGGTCCCTGGGTCACAGCTATTTCTTTTATCGCTGCTTACTTTTCCTCAGTGGTCATAATAGGCGGAGGCGGTTTTGGCTATAAGTTTGGAATGTCGACTGTTTGGGTTGGAGCCGCAAACGTACTTGTGGGTTGCACCCTTGCCTGGATTATACTTGGTGAAAGGGTAAGGCTATTTACCAAAAGGCTTTCTGCGGTGACCGTGCCAGATTTTTTTGGTGAGAGATTCAGGTCTAAAAAGGTGAGATTATTTTCAGCCATTATAATACTTATATTCATGATAGTATATAATGTGAGTATATTAAAAGGTATGGGCCACATATTCGAGGTCTTGATGGATATCCCATACTTCTGGGGACTACTTATATCTGGAATAATTATAGTTTTCTATGTAGCTATTGGGGGATATCTTGCAGTTGTATGGTCAGGTCTTATTCAGGGTATAGTGATGATATTTGGTGTTGCTCTTCTTACGGTTATGACATTGAAAGAGGTAGGTGGATTTACAGCAGTACATGACAAACTCATGGCAATGGATCCTGGCCTTGTCTATACTCCGGGTCTCTGGGGATGGGCAGGATTGATCTCTTTCTGTCTTATTGTGTCATTTGGTGTATGGGGTATGCCTCAGCTCATAATAAGGTTCTATTCCATAAAATCAACAAAGGTTTTAAAAATTGGTACCGTTGTTGCAACTATTGGTGGATGCATGGCGATCCTACCATATTTCAATGGTGCCTGTGCAAGAGCACTTTATCCTATGCTATCCTCTCCTGACCTTGCTATACCCACACTGTCAAAAAATGTTCTCTCTCCTTTAGGGTCAGCAATATTACTGGCAGGTGTAGTTGCTGCAGGTATGTCAACATTTGCCTCAATACTCATTATAATTGCGAGTAGTGTAGTAAGGGATATATATGAGAAAGGATTAGGGAGAAAATTAATACAGTCAGAGGCCTTAAAGAAGGGAAGATTGTGGAGTGCTGTAATAGGGATTATATCTCTTATTGTAGCAATAAAGCCACCTGCTTTGGTTTTAGTATTGTGTGCATTTGCATGGGCTGTAATAGCATCTACAACCTTATGGCCAATGCTTGTTGGAATATACTGGAAGGGTGCTACAAAAACAGGAGTAATAACTTCTATGGCAGTAGGTTGTATAACTGCAATTTTATGGATAGCTATAGGAAATCCATTTGGTATTCACGGGTTTATACCAGGTTTATCTATAGGACTTATACTTATCCTAATAGTTAGTAAATTTACCCATAAACTACCTGATGAACATATAAAAAGAGTCTGGGGTGAATAGACCTTTTTTTACCCCCCAACATAACCAAATGCGTAATAAATGATGAAGAGTACTGTAAAGATATACATCAACACACTAACCTGTTTCCCTTTTCCTGTGATAAGCTTCAAGATCGTATAAGATACAATACCTGCTGCAAGCCCATGAGAAATATTATATGTAAGCGGCATCATAACTATTGTAAGAAAAGCTGGCAAAGCATTTGTAACATCCCCCCAGTCTATTCTCAAGATGGGCTGCATCATAAAGAACCCTACAAGTATTAAAGCTGGCGCTGTTGCAGATGCAGGAATAATACTGGCAAATGGAGCGATAAAAATTCCCAAAAGGAAGAGAAACCCTACAACTACCGCTGTAAGCCCTGTCTTACCCCCCTCAGCAACACCTGCTGCACTCTCTATATATGTTGTAACAGTTGTAGTTCCAAACATAGAACCAATAAGAGTTCCAAAGGCATCTACAATTAAAACCCTGCCAGCTCCTGGAAAACTACCCTTTTTATCGAGTATGTTTAATTTCGCAGCCAGTCCTGCTACACTCCCAAGTGTATCGAAGATATCAAAGAAGATGAATGTAAATATTACTGGAAGTATAGAAAGTTTCAGAGCACCAATGATGTCAAGTTGAAAAAATACTGATGTAAATGCAGTTCCGGATGGAATCTTTACAACATCAATAATAGAATGAGGAATAGGTGTCACAGTTGCACCACCAGACCTCACGAGCATGCCTACAAGTGTTGTAGCAATTATCCCCCATAGTAGAGCACCCTTCACCCTTACCGCAAGAAGCAATGCAGTAAATATGAGACCACCAAGCGCAAGAAGTACTGCAGGTGACTTCAGATTACCAAGCGCAACAAAGGTTGCGGGATCACTCTCGATTATTCCAGAACCAGATAATCCTATAAAGGCAATGAAGATACCAATTCCAACAGCTGCTGCAAGTTTTAGGTTAGTAGGAATGCCTTTGAGAATATGTTCTCTCCACGGCGAAATCGCAATTATTACAAAGATAATTCCATCCCAGAATACAGCACCCAGTGCCGTCTGCCATGGTACTTGCATAGAACCGCATACTGTAAAAGCAAAGAATACATTATAACCCATCCCAGCAGCAATCGCAAAAGGGAGATTTGATGTAATCCCCATAATGATACAAGCTATAGCAGCAGACAAAACCGTTGCCATAACTGCTCCTTCAAAAGGGACACCCCCTTGTGATAATAGAGAGGGATTTACAAAAATGATATATGACATCGTCATAAATGTCACCAATCCAGCAAGCACCTCTGTCCCGACTGTAGAACCCCTCTCTTTCAGCTTGAAGACTTTCTCCAACATATAACCTCCTTGTTAATGATAAAGTATTGTCAAAAAAACTTTTGCCTATTTTCTTCTAATTCGTTAGCTAACGAATAACCTACAATTTTAAAAGCAGTTATCTACTTTTTGCTTGCCTCCCTCTGATTCTTGTAGGGGTGGGATTCCCGTCTGCCGTCGGGTGGGTATCCGACCCGTTTCTTTTGCGGGTTCGATAAATCGAACTCCTACATTTTCACTTTACCTTGTGGGTTCGATAAATCGAACCCCTACATTCTTGCTTTCATAACACAAAACTTACAATGTTGTCTTCAATCTTATATGCAACTTCCCCTGCATGATACTCCTATTCCTACCAACACCATAATCGACACTCCATCTTCCAATAGGTGTCAGAAAAGAAATTCCAACACCACCACCAAATATTAGTAAATTATTCTTATCTATCATGTCAACATATCCAATATCCAGAAAGGGAAAGAACCTATTCCCACCTCCAAGTGGGATTCTATATTCAATATTAATCCAAACTCCTGCCTTACCTTTGACCTCTGCTTCTTCATAACCCCTTACACTATTTGCACCTCCAACCATTACCATTTCGTATCCTGGAACTGAATCCTTAAGACTGGCATCACCTTCAATTTTAAAAAATAATCCTCTAATAAACATTTCCATTCCAACACCCAGCCTATCAACTCCATTAACACTATATCTCGAAGAGAAAGAAAGAGTTTGAACCTTCGTTCTTAATTCCCCCCCTATTAAACCAAACCACTCTGTCTCCCCAGGTATGACCTTTTCCCATTCTGCACCAATATTAATAGCGAATTCAAAAAATGGAGATATGCTAAGGTAACCACGTAAACTACTTACCATAATTGTGTCAAAAAGTTCGTTGTTTGCCTCAAAGTTAAGTTCAATAGGATAACCCAATACCCATGGTTCTGTATAACTCACATAAATATTCGTTCGATTTTCCTGATATGATGAATAACTCCCACATAGATTTCTACCCGTTCCAAAAAGGTTATCAATGTCTATTTTTAGAAAGCCACCAAGTTTGCCAGAACTATATCCCATCAGACCTTCAAAAGAAGATGACGACACTTCCTCTATATTGACGAGCAGAAATCCCCTGCCGCTCCCTTTATTTAAACTCACTGGCTTGATAGACTTAACCCTTAAGAAACTAAGTCTTTCTATCCTATTCTTTGCCTTCCTTATAAGAAAAGGACTAAACACCTGGTTTTTTTTTAGTCTGAATTCCCTCTTGATTACATATTCTTTCGTTACATCGTTTCCATTCACCCTGACATCATCTATAAAAAATTTTACACCTTCATCTATCTCAAGATCGAATGAGATTCCACTCTTAAACAGACTAAAATTAGCAGGTTCAATCCGAATAAAAGGATAACCTAATTCCTCATATCTATCGAGAACCCTTCTGATGCCTCCCTCAATTGTAGACTTAGAGAGAAACTGTATGTCCAGCATATCATAAATCTCGGTTTCACTGAATACACTGTTCCCTTTTATCTGAATATTTACCACAGGAAGGGTTGAATCACCTATAAAACTGTCAAGCTGAAGAATAAGAAAGAGAAGCAACATGATATATTTATTAAAGTTAATGCAATCTACACTTTTTTCTCTTTCCACATACCAAAATTAAACCAACCAGTGATTCCAAACCCGTGAATTATGCTTGATATCAAAAATGCAATCCATATCCCTTCAGTTCCAAAATGCTTGGCAAGCACAAAGGCAAGTGGAATTCTTATTAAAATAAATGAAATAGCAGAGATTATCATGGTAGATAATGTGTCTCCAGCTCCTTGTAGTGCTTTAGATAGTACGAGTGAAACTGCAATGAATAAAAAACCAATCGACATAAATCGTAGAAATTCTGCTCCTGTTGCAACAACCTCTGGAGTAGAATTGAATATACCTATGATCGTTTGTGCACAAACAAAAAAGATAACACATATAGCACCTACAATTATCTCATTGAATCCAACCGCCATCCATGCAGAATGATAAGCCCTCTCAGGTTTACTGGCACCAAGATTCTGACCAACAAGTGTGGCTGCAGCATTCCCAAAGGCAATACTAAACATTAATAATGGTAAACTTAGTCTTATAACAATACCATAGCCTGCAACAATATTTGTCCCGAATTTCGCAACAATATACATAAGGACAATCGAGGATAAATTTCTTATAAGGGATTCCATAAAACCAAATATCCCAATTTTGACTATCCTCCACATAAGTGGAAAGTCCAACCTTATATCTTTCTTCTTAACATGAAGATGAGAATAACCCTTTAAAAATACTATTACAAGTATAGGAAGTACACATCCCCTTGCAATCACTGTTGCGAGTGCCGAACCAGCAACACCCATCCTGGGAAATCCAAATAGTCCAAATATCATTATCGGATCGAGAATTATGTTAAGTACAGTAGAGAATATCATAACCTTCATAGGTGTTACAGTATCTCCAGCACCTCTGAGAATAGAGTTTAAAGTTATTGAAAAGAAGATTGTAAAAGAGAATACGGAAATTATCCTCATATATACAAGTCCGAGTTCCTTCACATCATCAGCTGCACCAAGGAAATGAAGCAAAGGTCCTGATGCAAACCATCCAAAGAATGCCATTAAGATTGAGAGAATAGTAGCGAGAATTAAAGATTGAAAAACTATGTTTTCTGCCTTCTCTTTCTGTTTGGCCCCAATAAACCTTGATACCATCGCAACTGAACCAATTGATATACCTAACGCTACTGCTATAACCAATCCAATAATTATCCCACTTATAGATACACTCGCTATTGCTGAGGGTCCTAATCTACCTACAAAAAGCATGTCAACTATATTAAATGCATCCTGCAACAATAGGGCAACTAATAATGGAAGTGCAAGGTGAAATATATTTGATGCTTTATTCCCTTCAGTAAGGTCTCTTCTTCTAATATTTAACACGAGTTTTTAAGTTACTAAATAAATCCAGATAATAATAAAACAGATTAAATTAATAATAGGATCGCCACATTCTTATTATTTACCTATACGTATCGTATGATTCGCAATGACGACGGTCAAGATGAGATTGCCACACCTTCACTTCGTTCAGTCTCGCAATGACAGGGACCTACAGGTGTCATTGCGAGGAGTCCGTCGCACTTCTTGACGGATGACGAAGCAATCGCTTATTTCGGGTGAATCGGTAATAAGTATGAGATTGCCACATCCCAATTGTCATCGAGATTCGCAATGACAGAAGCCCGGGATAAGATTGCCGCGTTCCCGTTGGTCACCCGCAATGACAGAAACCTTGATATATTTGAGTGACACCATTCGGAGTGATACCATTTATGGTGTTATAGAAGATATTACTTTGGTTATAACAGTCTAAAGACTGTCACTCCTACTAAATACTGTCACTCCTACTAAAGACTGTATCTCCCAGGATTGTTCCTGTAGTATTAGAAGTTATCTCTTACAGGAGTTTGTAACCTTATGCGTTAAAATAAAGTTTAGTATTTAAAACTTTTTAAATTTTATGTTCTATTCCCCGACCTCAGGTATTATATATACATATATATCTTCTAATACATTAGTTTTGATTGGTATCCATTCCTTAAACTTCCATATGTATGAGACAACTCTTGTCCCTGGGGATAATTCTTTCTTCAGCTTTGGAAGCAGTAATTCATTCCCCCGGGTAAATAAAAATAGCGTTATACAGGTCGCATCACCTATGTATTCATTCATAAAGTTCCCACATCTTATGGTTACTTTACCTCTCTCTTTTGAAAAAAATATCCTCAAACGGGCAAAGAAAAACCTAATTGGATCTGCCTCAATACCTACTGCTCTTGCTCCAAATTCTCTTGCTGCAGTCAATATAATTCTTCCATCACCGCAGCCTAAATCATACACTACATCATCCTCTCCCACCTCTGCCATTTGAAGCATCCTTCTAACAGTCTTCATTGGGGTGGGATCATAACCAGCACCTATTACAAGTGCCCAGTACTTCCAGATGACATATAGAATAAATACAAAAATTAGGGATAATATAATCCACATTATCAATCTTTACAACGAAAGTTTAATGTTGTTAAAACTAAAAAAAGACCCATAAAGGGTCTTTATAAATATCTTTTATTTCTTCTCTGTTTATACTCTCACATCTGAATAAACATTTAATTATGTGCATAGGTATATTCTCCACAGCACAAGTAGTATGGTTCTTTAATCTATTTGAGCATATCTTATCGGGGCGAGTGGATTCGAACCACCGACCCCCAGCCCCCCATGCTGGTGCGCTTCCAGACTGCGCCACGCCCCGCTTTAATATTTAAAACCTATTACTCAAGGATATTCACTACCTCTTCTATCTCATTTCTTATTGAGACAAGTACTTCATTTAAATCCATTTTCACTCTCTTTTTAAATCGTTTGAATACTTTCTTTGCTCCGTTTATAGTATAACCTCTCTCGTACAATAAATCTTTAACTAATAAAAGGTCATTAATGTTATCTTGCTTATAGAATCTTCTATTTCTCTTTCTTTTTGGACTAATTCTAAATTCTTTCTCCCAATATCTAATCGTATAAGGCTCTATACCCAATATGTCCCCGACCTCTCTTATGGAGTAGTAGAGTTTCATTGTTTACAAACACCAACCACAGATTATATAAAGAGTTAGTCTGTTAGTCGGATGGTTTGTAAGATTCTAACCAACTGACAAACTAACCAACCTACTAACTGCCTTCATATTATAACATAAAAGTCTTATCCTGTCAAGAAAAATATCAGCGGATTAAGCGGATTCACAGGATTAAACGAAAACAACAGCGCCTGCCTTCCATAAGGCATGGATTGAGCTGATTACTATTAAAGTAAAAAAGTATTTATCTATCAGGAGACATTGAACGTAATTTTTCCACGATTTGAGGTAGAGTTATAAGGACCTTATCTATATCTTCCTCAGTATTTTCCCTCCCCAGACTGAAACGCAGCGACCCTGAAGCGAGTTGTTGGTCGACACCCATTTCAAGAAGCACGTGTGAGGGTTCAGCAGAGCCCGATGCACAGGCAGAACCTGAGGATGCATAGATATCTTCGAAATCAAGATACATCAATACAGATTCACCCTCTACATTTCTTATGCCTACAGAGACAGTATTAACAACTCTTTTTTTACTATGGCCGTATATGATAATATCTGAAATTCGTCCTATTAAACCCTGTTCCAGTTTGTTTCTCAAACCTAACAATCTCTCATTCTCTTCTTTTATTTCGGTAGTAGCAATATTAATTGCCTCAGCAAGACCAACAATACCCGGTACATTTTCTGTTCCTGCACGAAGATTTCTCTCATGACTTCCACCATGAATAAGTGGTTCGATTTTAGACTCCTTCCTGACGAATAATACACCTATGCCTTTGGGCCCGTATAATTTGTGTCCCGAAAGAGATAACATATCAATATCAATCTTCTTAAGATTCACAGGAATCTTTCCAATTGCCTGTACAGCATCTGTATGAAAAGTAATATCTCTTTCCTTTGAAATCTCTGCTATTTCTTCAACAGCTTGTATTGTCCCAATCTCATTATTCACCCACATAATTGAGATGAGAATTGTCTCAGGTATAATCGCTCTTTTTAATGCATCGATATCTACTATTCCTTTCGAATCTGCTGGTATATAAGAAACACTAAATCCCTCTTTTTCAAGCCATTCGCAGGGATTTAAAACTGCATGATGTTCTATTGTGGAGGTTATTATGTGATTTCCCTTTTTTCTGTTTCTCCAGGCTGTTCCCTTTATTGCAAGATTATTAGATTCTGTTCCTCCAGAAGTAAAGTATACCTCTTCAGGGTTACAACCAAGACAATTTGCTATTGTCTCTCTTGATTCCTCAACTGCTTTTCTTGCATCCTGTCCTACCCTATGTAAAGATGAAGGATTTCCAAAAATATTAATAAAATACGGCATCATCTTTGAAAGTACTCTTTCATCCACCATGGTTGTTGCATTATGATCAAGATAAATCATATTATCTCCATTTAAAAATTAGTAGTGGTCAATAACTTGTAGCCGCAAGCTTCAGCTTGCGTTAATAAGTCGGTAATCGCTTCTAAGTAACATCAAAATGTACTTCGCAGGCTAAAGCATTTGACTACCCTTCCTATACGCAACTTAAAAGTTGCGACTACCATTTCGTTAAAAGCTCTTTAATAACAATAGCACTATCTTCTTAAAATCCACCACTCCACTGAGAGAAGGACAATTAGTAAAACAATGAGGAATGGAGATTTCGAGGGGAAAAGAGGATACTTTTCCCTACTCCCACCCATCGAAATTCGAATATCCTCTGGACTATGAATTATCCTACCTCTACTCCTTAATGCGAGTTCAGTTAAAAGTCTGAAGTCTGCATAAGGTGTCGGATTTTCTGCAATGGGTTCTTCTACATAAAATTCCCCCTTTAAATAATTCTCACCTACCCTCGATGTGTATTCATATCTTCCAGGAGGTAGATAGTCAATGACCAGCTCATAAGTGGTAGGTGTCTTCTTATACAGATATTTTTCTTCCTTATATTCCTTTTCCAATCTCTGATCATTTAGACTCCTAACTTCTATAGATATATCGTCTTGAATGATATGTCTGGTCTCTGCAGTTATCCTTATATTATCTCCTGGTTTATAAACTGGTTTGTCAGTCTCCATATGTATCATATCTCCCCTTTGTATAATCCACCTTATTAAATCTATCCAGAATCGTGATTCTCTTATGGGGGAAAAAGAAATAGGAGTAAGGTCCTCTGAGGCGATACTGTAAATCTCCCCTTCACCATAAGCCATAGTTGCAAATACTGCCATATTCCCCTGTGCAGTTTTTATCTCCTGTACATCTGCAAGTATTTTTACTCCCCTTTTGACTCCTATTACATCAAAAAAGACAAGGAAAGGAAACGATTCATCCGATTGAACAAACGCTTCCTCAATGAATTGTAATTTTCCTTCCCTTTCTGGTTTTTTACCTAATATAAAGGGAGAAATTTGCCCCTTTCCTACGACAAAACATCTTCCTCCATCATCGATATACTTTTTTACATATGAAACCTCGATGCTTTCTAAAAAGACCACATCAGGATCCAACATTTTTACACGATTTTCAATATCAATATCACCATTTTTCATCTCACCATCAATCAGCCATCTGCTTTCTGCAAGCTCTATAATTGAATTAAATTTAATCTTGGGATCCTTTAGAAGCTCTATCTTTATAAATTTGAGATTAAAAGATGGACTTTTTGATATATAAAGTACTCTGATACGCCTATCCAGAACATTCATGGGAAAGGATAAGCTACTCTCTTTTCCTTCTACATCAAGTCGCAGGGTATAAATATGTACACCAGGACTATCAGGCACAATCTCAAGTCTGTAGGATTTTCTTGTTCCATCAGGTGGAAGTAGAACAGGAACCTTGGTGATTTCATCTTCTGCTTCATAAAGTATAAACCATGCAGGCATATTTTCACAACCCTCTCCTTCGATTACTGCCTCTAATATTGTGGTATCTCCTTTATATACATAGTAATTTCTTCTATAACCAACTATTCTAAAATCTTCCCCTCCCTTTTGTTCCAATGGTATTGGATATACTGGTATTGAAAACTCCACAGTCGACGGGTCTCTACCCCTTGTATAAATTCCATCAGACAATAATAATACTGAGCCTATATTTGATGGTAGGAGTTCAATTGCCTTTGTTATATCGGTAGCTCCACCACCATCCTTTCTATTGTAAAGGGTTGTATCAAACCAGAAATTCTGCTTTCTTAAGGGTAGGGAATCAATTCTCTGTATCCACCACTTTAAAGTGTCTTTCTTTGGTTCCATACTCTTTGACGTATCTATAAGTACTGCAAGTGTCTCCCTCGAGATAAACGCAAAGAATATAGGTTCAACTAAAAGAAGCACCAGAATGATTACTGATGTTATTCTCAATGACCTCGCAACTATCGTATCCCTCCTGTAAAAAAGAAATACTAAAAAAATCCCGATAAGAATCAGGATAAGAAATATATATATATTCGGTTGATAGAACATACGGAAAAAGTAAAAAGGTTAAAGGATAAAGTAAAAAGTCAAAAAGCAAATGGCAAAAGTAAAAAAGGTTAAAGGATAAAGGATAAAGTAAATCGTTAATCAACTAATCAACTATTCAACTAATCAACTCTTATCCCATTTCACCAATCACCGATTACTGATAACCGATATGTGACTGTTCAATACCGTACCTCTACCTCCATACCAACATTGTACTCATCCCCTTCGGTCCTCTCCCCCATGAGTGATAAGCCTTTAAAAACTCTATAGGTGGTTTTAAAACTCCAGGAGGGTGATAAAATATCCTTTGTATAACTTGCATATAGATCCTGAGAAAGGTATTTACCTGCTGTAATCTTGGCTCTTCTTTCCTCACCAAAAAAGACTGTTTCTACGCGAAGAGCATCTACACCCAACATTTTCTCAACTTCTGCCAATATCGTTCCTCTAATGAGAAGATTTAATAATCTGTCAGATACATTTGCGGGATCAAATTCATCCCATGGTGCGTTAAGGGAAAGCATAACTATTATACCCTCCAGAGGAAGTTCGGGTTCAGAGTATATTGAAAACTGGAGTTGACTCGGTCTTCCGCCTAATGATATGAAGATGGTCGTAGTATCTAACTGTGTCTCATCCTCCACGAACACAGAGTATATAACATCACTTTTTGCCTCAAGGCTTATCTGTGGGTCAATTCCCTGTATATTATCGAAGACAAAATTCCCCTCAGTCACCTCAAAAGGTCTATCTATATAGTAGAAATACCCCTGTATTACCTCCATAGCCCCGGTAAAGAATATATCTCTCCCTCTCTTTACCATCACAATCGTTCCACCTAACTCAAGGTCTAAAAAGGGATTCTGTAACTCTGGTATTGGATTTATCGCTAAGGGGAGAGGACTTTTAACCCAAATACGTTCAGTAACTAATGTAACATCAAGATCAAATTCCTGTTCCAATGGTACTGTTGGTCTCGGTCCCAGTGTTACCATGGCTAATGCCTCCTTAATATCTACATTTCCCTTTATTATAGGGTGACCAAGATTACCACTCAACGATATATCCATATCAACTTTACCCTCTATCTCGGGAATTTGAAATTCTATGTCACTGGCTATAAAATCAATAGAAAGTTCTATATCCTCTCGGGATAGTGAAGAGATAATCAAGTAACCACCTAATTTAAGATTGCCATCCCCACTTCTGGCACTAAAACTCTCGATATTCACCCTATCCTGTGAGAAATGTATACTTGAATTGAGTTTAGTTAGAGAGATTCCATATAGTGGAGCACGTAAGCTCAGATCATCCAAGTCAATATGTCCTGTTATATCAGGTGATAGGGCTGAACCTGACATAACAAGGTCTACATCAGTCCTGCCCCCTTGTATTATAACGTATCTCCTCAGAGGTTTCCAAACCTGTGCCGGTAAATCCTTTAGTCTAACCTCAAGATACATACCTTCCTCTGGCATAGAAAACGGGAAGAGACCCATCGGAATATAACCATTCAACTCAGATTGCACTCCTCCAATAGTTATATTACACTTATCAATCTTAAGCATTTCTTGTGAATACTCAGCAGCCATTGAAATTGTATCTATCTTAATCCCAGAATAGAAGACCTCTACAACTCTCTGTTCTAATTCAATAGATGGTGACCTGATGTTGCCTTTAAGCTCTACCCACATACTCATCCTTCCCTTAACATCTCGCCAGATTGATGTTACAGAAACCTCCTCCCCTATAAATACAAGGTCCATATCATTCGGATTATATCTTCCTTTGCACTCAAAATAACCACCATCGATATTCATTATACACCTATCTAAAAAGACAGAGGGCAACTCAATCCTGAGCTTTACAGGTGAAGCATTACTCAATGTTATCCCTGCTGATGAGTATATAATTGTATCTAAAAGGACGTTTTCTCCTGTCATCTCACCAATCAGGGAAAAAACTATATCCTCCCCATCTCCTTTTATATTGAATGTGGTCTTATCTAACATTGTTATCTTACCCTCTAAGTTATCAATCTTAACCCAGGGTGAAGAAGCCTGAGCTACTGCGAAATCGACGTTTCCGAGAAATGGCTCCTTGAATGTTTCTATATTAAAATTTGATGAAACATACCTTGCCTGAAAATTTTTATATTGAAAATCCTCTATATAGAAAGAACCTGTGAGTGTGGGATGCATAATCTTTCCAAAAATCTTTACTTCACTATTGAGGAAACCTGTAATGGGTAAGAATGGCGAAATATCGAAACTCTCAGATGATATACTTAAATCCAACTTATCATCACTAATTCTTCCAAAAATGGATAACCGATCATTTATGACCATATTTTCAATCTCTATTTCTCTTCCAAATAGGATACTACCTTTTATACTCTCGATTTCCCCTTGAGCCACAGAACCAGCAATACTTAGGTCTATCTTACCTTCGTCTAAATTACCTATAATTGACATCTCACCTGAGAGGGAAGTCTCTAAGTCACCAATAGCATTATTAATATCTATGTTAGAAAGCTGCATATGGGATTCATAGGAGAATGGTGAAAGCTTTATCCTTGCAATACCATCTATTTTACCTCCAAATGTTTTAACACTTTTAAACATTAAATCTATCACATTTTCTTTAAAGGCTATCTCCATATTTCCATTACTTATTATATAATCCCTGAATGAAATATCTTTTAAAGTAAAGTTGGCTTTACCTGCCAATTGCTCTTCTTTTTTTAAATGTAGGCTGCCATAGAGATATCCTGATACATCCTCTTTTAATAGATGCTTGAATTCCTTTAATGCTATCTTTAATTTACGTATACCCAGTACAAATGTTTCTCCGCCAAATTTACCGCTGACAAGTACTCGTGACTCTTCCGTGCTGACCCACATCTCCTTTATGTATACTATTCCATCCTTGTATGTTATAATACCGTCTGCTTTGGATATGTGTATATCCATTGCGTCGCCCCCATCTACATACAGAGTTATACTTACTCCACCCATAATTCTTGCAATCGAGCCATTGACCCCTGATAAACCTATTTCTCCTGCTTCAGGAAATGCTCTAAATTTCAGGCTCCTTATCATAAACATATCAACATCTACTGGTAAAACAAAGGATGTCGTCGCTTCTCCACCTCCTGTTGGTTTATTAATTATCACTTCTCCTGCATCTAAATACTGAACTCTACGCAATAGCAGCGATAGAGGAGAGTAATGTAATGTTACAGTATCTACTTCTACGACTTCTCCTAATTTAAGGTTGTATATCCTTATATTAAACAACAGGTTGCCTTCGATGTCACCTATTTCTATAAAACCATTTGATGCATTATATACAAAATCTATAATCCTGTTTCTTACAATTTCTGTGCGTGCAATAAAAATTAATGCGATGCATAAACACAGGATAACACCTATAGTAATCCACTTCTTCATAAGTTTATAACTTTAAAAAAATTAATACATATAACCAATTGTGAGGTAAAAATTCCCACCCTTAGGACCTTTTAGACGATGGGCATAATCCAGCCTTATCGGCCCTATAGGACTTCTATATCCAAGACCTACACCACCTGATATACCTGTATTCTCTGTAAGACTTATATCCTGTAGAGCATTCCAGAGTCCTCCTGTATCAATAAAATACGTAAGTTCAAAGTTTCTAAGAATTGTCAATCTGAACTCAATATTTATAACAAGCATCACTCTTGCCTTTCGTCTGGCACCAACTTCTGGACCAATTGACTCCTGATCATATCCTCTAACCGAACCCATACCACCTATAGCAAACTTCTGATTATCTGGAATATTCCTATCTTCCCAGATACATCCAGCCTTTATCCTTGTAGCCAAAACACCATACGTAATTCTTCTATAAAGTATATTCTCCATTACCAATTTTTGAAAGTCCACATCTCCACCGATTAGCCCGCCAGCATACTCATGGGTCAAAAGAGAGACTATTCCTCTACTTGGATAGAATATATCATTCTTCTTATCACAAGATATAGACAAAAGTAGAGAACTAATCCACGTATGGTCACCCTCTTTTATTAAGTCTTCGTATTGATAACGTATTGCAGCCTGAGTATATCGACCAAGATACTTTCCTAAATTTACATTGGTTCCTATTATATCCTCTTCCTCATCATCCCTTTTTTCCCGTTGTATATATACATTAACACCACTCTTAAATGTTGTATTGAGGAAGTATGATTCCTCATAAGCAAGTTCGAGTCTCCCCTTTTTATATCCTGAAAAATCAGTTTCATAGTGGGGCTTTATTGCAAATTTCTGAGCATTTCCCCAGACATTATTATGCCTCCAGCCTATTTTTACAGATAAGCGGTTTGGATTTTTATCCGAATAGACGTAACCTGTACCAAAGGTTATGCTCCTTGGTGGTCTCTCTTTAACGGAAAATACTAACTCAACCGTATCTCTATCTGTATACTCAACTACATCATATTTCACAAATTCAAATAGCCCTGTAGAGTATATTCCTATTTGGGTTTCATTTACCTTCTCAGGGTTGTATAAATCACCTTGTTTTACTTTAAACTCACGATCTATTATCTTTCTCCGTACTCTCTGGTTACCTCTAATATTTATATCACCTATATATACCGGATGTCCCTCTTTAATATTAAATGTCAGAATATAATGGTATTTACTCCTTTGCAATGTGTCAGTTGCTACCTGAGCCCTTATATAACCCTTCTTCGAATACGCCTTTAAAATATTATATCTTGCATTAAATATTTCACATTGTATAAGAAAACCGCCTGTCTTTATATAAGACATAGCGGTAAGCTCATTATCATCAAATATATTATTGCCATTGAAAATAACTGTATCTACCTTTGCTCTCCTACCTTCTTTAATGTGTATTATATTGTCTACCTTATATTGTACAAGTCTTCTTTCCCATTTGATATCTACATCAAGAAACCCTTGAGACATGTAGTAATTTATCAAACGATTTTTACCTATCTTGACAAAAAACTCATCGAATTTATCACCACTTCTAATTCTGACAAGAGGACGTAGAAGCTTGCTTGAGAAGGTCTCGTTTCCCTCAAAATCAACCTTGCCAATTATAAGCATCTCTTTTGCCCTAACAGTACTGAAAAACAAACAGGGTAAAATGATACCTAACATCAGTATATATAAAACCTTATGCATTTCTTCTATCTATACATAAATATATCTATTGCCAATTTTTGATTATACCATACAAAAGAATAATTGTCAAGTGAAAAGAATTGATAAATTTCCCTTGACATTTTATCCTTTTCATATTATAATAATTTGGAAATAATGTCAAATAGAATATGAAAAACCACAGTCCGTCTCAGACGGAGTACATAAGGGAGAAAGGAGAAGAGAGATGAGTGATGAGAGAGAAGGGATAGAGTATTTCTCACCCTTCACTTTTCCCTCTTCGCTTTTCGCAAACTATCCTCTGCGGTTCCCCTGTTAAATAAAGTAACAGGAATAATTACTTATGCTTAATCTTGTAACTATTTAACAGGGTGAATCTGTGGTTAAATTTTTCACAATTCTATTTTGGAAATGAGGACTTATAAAATGAAACAGAATCAAATCATCACACTTATAACCGATTTCGGGTATCAGGATGAGTATGTAGGCGTTATGAAGGGAGTAATGCTCGAAGTTAATCCCAACCTAACCATTGTTGATATTACTCATTCTGTGCCTCCTCAAGACATTAAAAAAGCAGCACTTATATTGTATAAGGCATATTGGTATTTTCCAAAAGGAACAATACATCTTGTGGTTGTAGACCCGGGAGTTGGTAGTAAGAGAAAGGCGATAATTGTTGAAACAAAAAACCACTTCTTTGTTGCTCCTGATAACGGTGTCTTAAGCCTTGTGGTAGACGATAAATTCAAGGCATACAGGATCATCTCCAAAGAACTACAATCTACAACTTTCCATGGAAGGGATTTGTTTGCTCCAGTAGCTGCTAAACTCGCTTCAGGGATTTCCGTGACCGCATTATCAGAACCAATATCGTCAATTGTCAAACTTCCACTTTCTTATCCCAAAAGAATTGTTGATGGTATATCTGGAGAAGTTATTGACATAGACCATTTTGGAAATGCAATAACAAATATTCCTCATTCCTGGATTAATACCAACAATTTTATAGTTGAAACGAAAAGTTGCACAATTAACAGAATAAGTGATAGATATGAAGGCAGCTCACCCATTGCTATATGGGGTAGTGCAGAACTACTGGAACTATCTTTACCAAATGACTCTTTTACAAGAAAGTTTAATGTAATAATAGGTGATAAAATAAGGGTTAGACGTCGCCCCAAAGGTTAAATATCAATTGTATTAGATAAAGAATTCTCTAAATCTTTGTAGATAAAAAGTACAAGTTCCTCATTATAAATATTTTCAACAATCTCATTTCAGTCTTCTTTTACTGGCAGTCAAATACCTATATGGTAAATCCTGTAGGTATTATTTGATTATCTTTAAAGTTAAATGGTAAAACAGGTCAAACTAATTATTAAGCCAGATAATAAAGAAGGATTTTTCTCAAAGGGTACAGTTCTACACAAGGCATTATGTTCCCTTGGAATAATAATCAATTCATCATGTGGTGGATCTGGTAAGTGTGGCAAATGTAGAATTCAGATAATCTCAGGTGCATCTCCATATGGTGAGATAGACAAGAAGTTTATAAACAAACAAATGTTGGAGAAAGGTTACCGATTGGCATGCCAGACAAAGATCATGAAAAACATGAGTGTTATAATCCCACTTAAGATAAGGAAATTTATCACACAGGCAACCTATGAAAAGCATGGTCAGGTTAAAATAGAGTCCTTTGTAAGAAAAAGATTCATAAAGTTACCCTCCACTGCTATTTCCCAGAACCAAGCCTATTTTGATGTAGTAAAAAGAGCCCTTGGTGTTGAATTACATCCTGGTCTAAATCTACTAAGAGAGAGTAGAAATATCCCAAGTAAGGCTACTTTAGTAACCTATGGAGATGAACTTATTGATATTGAAGAAGGAGATACAACCTTTAATTGCTTTGGGATAGCGATTGATATAGGAACATCAACCATTTCAGCGCTTCTTATTGACCTCGGGACCGGGAAAACTCTCTCGAGGGAATTCTTCATAAATCCTCAGGTTGCATTCGGTGACGATGTTATTTCGAGGATTGATAATGCTTTAAAAAGGGATGGTCTTTGTGAGATTCAAAAAAGTGTAGTGAGTGCTATTAGTCGTATAATCCAGAGACTTATTAAAACCTCAAACGTTGATAGGAAGAATATATATGAGATAGTTTTTGTGGGTAACACGTGTATGCACCATCTATTTTTAGGTATTCCACCCAACTCCCTTGCTGTCTCTCCATACATCCCTCTTGTGAGACAACCTCTATATATAAACTCAGATGATATTGGAATTGAATCCCTCCCCCACACCAGATGTTATATCTTCCCAAATATTGCTGGATTTGTGGGAGGTGATACAGTGGGAGCTATTCTTACCTCTGGAATGTTAAGAAGTAAAAAAATCACACTTCTTATAGATATTGGAACAAACGGCGAGATTGTACTTGGTTCCAAGGAAGGCGCCTGTTCTGTATCCTGTGCAGCCGGACCAGCATTTGAAGGTATTCATATAAGCTGTGGTATGCCTGCATATAGTGGAGCTATCGAAGGGGTCGATATCAAGGCTGGAAATATAAGACTGAATGTCTTAGGTAATGGTAACCCAGAAGGGTTGTGTGGTTCTGGATTAATTGACACTCTTGCACAACTTTTAAAATTAGGTATAATAGATAAAAAGGGGAAATTAAAGACGGTTGATAAGACGATATCTACAAAGGATGGTATTGCTTTTCTGCTTACAAAGAATGTATACATAACACAAAAAGATATAAGACAACTTCAATTAGCTAAGGGAGCTATACGTGCCGGAATTGAGCTCCTTAAAAAATACATGAACTTGAATAATGAAAATATTAATAGAGTTGTAATAACTGGTGCATTCGGTAATTACTTAAGAAGAGATAGTATTATAGAGATAGGATTAGTCCCAAAAAGCCTTTCGGGAAGGATAAATTTCATTGTGAACGCTTCACTGGAGGGTGCAAGACTTGCACTGCTCTCAAAGAGGAAGAGAAATGAGGCAGAAAATATCTCAAACAAAGTTGAGTATCTCGAGTTGATGAAAAGAGAAGATTTCAAGGAGGAGTTTGTAAATGCTATGAATTTTAATTAGTTTCGATAATTGATGAAATTAAAAATATTTACGTAAACTTATAATATTTTGGGTAGCCCAATTCTTTTTATGTTTTTTAAAATAGATTTTTTCCAATTTAGTTGATATAACATAGGTGTAAATCTTCTTAAACCATATTTATGTATATATAATTGCTTAATTAGCTATCATAATTAGAAAAGAATGCCTACAATTACAGTGTTCGGACAGGGTTTGTCACCATCCAATTTTGCTTTTACCCCCTGGACAGAAGGTTTATTTTGGAGTGCAATAGCTTGCTATTGCTATAATAGGACAAAGGCTATCGGTCTTTTATGCATTACCAAGGTAATGCACTCCATAAAGTGAGAAATAACTTTTTGAATATAACAGTTCTTATTCTTAAAGCCATACACTTTTTTTAGTCAGCATTTAAACTCACAAAATTAGAGAAGAATTTTATATAATATATACCATGAAGGTATTAAGTGGTGAAAGGATATATCTACAAGAAGCAAGTTTTGAAGATTGGCTCAATTCACATAGATATATATACTCGGAAGAGATGTCAAAATACGATGTCTCTAACAGACATATACCTTCAATTAATATTCTCAATATGTTTGAATAGTAATCAAATAATTGGTTTTATCCATGCATTCGCATTCAACAAGGAGAAATCCAACTGTGAAACTGGCATAAAAACAAAAGAGCAATTGGATTATATAAAAAATTAAGATATGAAAAACAGGGAGTGGAAAAGGAAGGAGATAACATATGATTAAAGATGATATACATTTTCTCAAATGATAATGAAATCTGAAAGTAAAGGAGGCGATGTGACAGAAATAAAGTGGTTGACTTTCTTATTCATATTTTGGATTGTTTATATATTATTCGTTACAAATGGATTCGCACAGACAACCTTTATGGATGTATCAGATTCATTGAATCAAAGGTACCAGAGATGCAGTGTTGGTACAGCCTGGGGAGATTATGACAATGATGGGGATTTAGATCTTTATGTTGTTAATCTTGGCCAATCTAATGTCCTTTACCAAAACAATGGCAATGGTTCTTTCAATGATGTTGCAAATATTGCTGGAGTTGATGACTCGGGTGATGGTGTGGGCTGCGCTTGGGCAGATTTTGATAACGATGGATACATAGACATCTTTGTCTCCAATCGTCCGGGTCAAAATAGATTATATCTAAATAATAGAGATGGAACATTTACTGATATCGCAAGCAGTGCTGGTGTATCTGACCCTTCGGGAAATGGTGAGGGTGTTGCATGGGTAGATTATAATAATGATGGATTTTTAGATCTCTATGTTTTAAATTATCTTCAACCCAATAGATTATTTACCAACAATGGAGATAGAACCTTTAATGATGTTACAGATTCAGCAGGTGTAGGGCACACTGGACGAGGAGAAGGAGTAGCCTGTGCTGATTTTGACAACGATAATGACTATGATATCTTCGTAGCTAATTATAGTGGATATAATGTATTATATTTAAATACTGGAGATGGTACATTTGTAAATGTCACTTCTTCAGCGGGTGTAGGTGATTTTTCTAACTCGTTTGGTGTTGATTGGGCAGATTATGACAATGATGGGGATTTAGACCTGTATGTTGCTCAAAATGGTTCGAATTCTCTTTATGCTAACCAATTTGATGGAACTTTCGAAAATATGACCTCTATTGCTGGTGTGGGAGGAAGCAGCTGGAGTTTGGGTGCAGCCTGGGGTGATTATGACAATGATGGATGGCTTGACCTGTATGTTGCAAACCACCTTGGTGAAGACAATTTCTATCTAAATAATAGGAATGGAACATTCACTGAGGTAACGAGCCAGGCTGGTATAACAAATTTATCTAATGCACGTGGATGTATCTGGGGAGACTATGACAATGATGGAGACTTAGACCTATTCATTGCTAATCACGATTATCAATTTAATAAACTTTATAGGAATGAAGGTTGTGCAAACCACTGGTTGATTATAAAAACAGTGGGAACTATTAGTAATTATTCAGGTATAGGAGCAAGGTTGGAGGCTCGAGTTCAGAACACAAGAATGATTCGTGAAATAAGCGGCGGTTCTGGTTTTGCATCACAGAATAGCCTGCCAGTTGAGTTTGGGTTAGGTTTATCTATCATACTCGATACTCTTATAGTAAAATGGCCAAGTGGATTATCAGACACTCTGTTCTCTGTAGAAGCAGATACAATAATCGTGGTGACAGAAGAGATAACAGGTATTGAAGATATGTACCAAAATCCAATACTCCAAAAAGCGGGTTTAATTTACAAAATCAGTCCCAATCCCTTCAGCAAAAAGACAACTGTCAGCTATAAGTTATCAGTTATCAGTAAAGTCTCATTGAAGGTTTATGATCTTGCAGGAAGATTGGTAAGAACTCTTCTGGATGAAGAGGTCAAAGCTGGTAATTACACTGTAGACTGGGATGGAATGGATATGAGCAGTAAAGAAGTCCAATCCGGCGTCTACTTCCTGAAAGCTGAAGGCTTCAAACCAGTTAAGATTGTAAAGTTGAGGTAAACTAAATAGTATCATATGACTACAGAGGACACTTATTTTTTGTGTTGTAGCTACCATAGCTACATTGTTGACACCTGCTCGACGGCAGGCAGGAACCCTCGCTTTACATATTAATGTAGGGCAAACCTTTAGGTTTGCTTATGCAAGGCTGAAGCCTTGCCGTACGATTTGCTTGCTAAAAAAGAAAAATTTAACAGGGATTTGAAGAGAACTTAAGATATTATTTTTTATTTCAACAGGGACTCTGACGAGACTTATAAGAGTTAAAAAGAATAAGAGAATCTCTTACAATCTCTTTAGATCCCTGTTAGAAAGAGAAAGGAAACAAATTATGAAGAATTCGGAAATACCCATTGCTGTACCCTGTTTTCCCAGAACCTTTTCAGAATATCTAAATGTTTTGATTGATGCTGGATTTGTCTTAAAAAGGTTAGAAGAACCACGACCAACCCTGAAGATGTGTAAGAAACATCCATGGTTACAAAGCTGGAGAGACCATGCAGCTATATTCTTGTATGTGCATGCCGAGAAACCATGATGTCTGTTGTTTGACTGTTGAAACACCACTTAAAACTAAGGAAATCTAAGCTGGGTTATTGGTTTGGAAGCTCGCCTACCTGACGCCCGCCCTGCCTTGGGGGGGACAGGCAGGTAAAAATTTAACATGAGGGAATATCCCAAACTCCCGTGACGACAGATAAGAAGATGTATGTCATTGCGAGTGAATGAAATGA
>JAGMCL010000025.1 GCA_023129165.1 Caldifarciminota bacterium
TATCCTTCTGGCACTGGTATTCTATGGAGGACTACTATGATGGGGGCAATTTGAAGGTTTCAGCTGGTGGTGATTATGAGCTGATATACCCAATAGGAGATTACCCAGAGGATGCAGTATCTTCCAACAATCAGGGTATACCTGGTGAGCCTGCATATTCAGGGATTAGCAACACTTGGGAAATGGCAGTCTTTGACCTGACTGGCTATGCTGGTGATACAGTGAATCTGAGGTTGCACTTCGGAAGTGATTCATGGGTGACTGAATCAGGTTGGTATGTGGATGATGTACAGGTAGGTTATGTGGATTCTACAGGTATTCATGATGTAGGAGTATTGTCGCTTTTACTTCCTGACACTGTATATGAGGATTCAGCCTACATTCCGGGTGCGAGTATATATAATTATGGTGTTGCAGAGATACCATTTCCTGTGGTATGTCATATAGGAGATTATATTGATACAGTATATGCAGAAGTGCAGCCCGGTGTCAAGCTTGATGTGGAGTTCAGGGAATGGATTCCAGGCTTACGTGATACCACACTAACAGCAATAGTAGAAACGAGACTCAGAGGAGACTGGGCTCCATCTAATAATATTATTGAAAAAGATGTCTATGTGTATCAGGTTCAGGGAACAGGTTTTGATGAGAGTATTCCAAAGGTATATGCGCTGTATCAGGGAAGACCTAATCCATTTGGGGATGTTGCCTTGATAAGGTATGCAATACCAAGGAAAGGAGATGTTACCCTGGACGTATACAATATACTTGGTCAGAGTGTTATCCAGTTGGATTCAGGGGTTAAGGAACCTGGATACTATGATGTAAAATGGGATGGTAGAGACTCAAGGGGTAAGAAGGTATCAGGTGGAATATACTTTGTAAAATTCTCCTCAGGTGACTTCTACTCGATAAAGAAGATAGTAAAGGTGAGATAGAATGTTTATAAATGTTGAATGCTAAATGTTGAATGTTAAATGTTAGATGTTAAATGTTGTATGTTAAATAACGGTTGACTTTATCCTTTATCCTTTTTACTTTTTACTTTTGCCTTTTTACTTGTCTTTTAACTCAATAAACCTTATAACTTAATTTCTAATCAAACTAAGGAGTAAATATGTTAAAAAAGATTGTACCCCTGCTTCTATTTGCCCTTGCTTTAAATGGCGCATGGATAGATGTTTTACAGGATAATGAGAACCAGATCTTGTTGGAATATACCCTACCCACTTACAATTTAGAAACTGTGTATATTGAAGGAAAGGAATATACCCGAGTAACACTTCCAGGAGCAGTAACCTATCTTGCAAAAGGTTATCCAGAACTACCTCGATTTTCAAGAAGCCTTATGATTCCAGATAAGGGAACTCCTATCTTGAGAATTATAGACTTAGAATATGAGACAATTAAAATAAATCCAGTTGTTCCTTCAAAGGGTAACCTGCCGAGGACTGTAGACCCAGATACTATCCCATATGAATTTTCTGACTTTTATCTAACAGATGAATGGTTCCCTACAGAATTTATAACACTACATTCTCCATTTATATTGAGGGATATAAGGGGAGTTACTCTACAATTCAGTCCATTCTTATACAATCCAGAAAGGGGTTCTTTAAGAATTCTCACAAAGGCTACAATTGAGGTTGTTGTCTCTGGCTATGATGGAGAAAATGTAAAAATACGCAAGCCAGGTAAAAATTGGAGCAGAGAATTTGTGGATATCTATGATAATATGTTCGTCAATTTAAAGGAAACTCGATATGACACTCTCGAAGAAATGGCAGGTAAGATGCTTATAATAGCAGGAGATTTATATTATGATGACATGCAGCCACTAGTTGAGTGGAAAGAGATGAAGGGAATTCCTGTCAAGTTGGTTTCAAAATCTCAGGCAGGTGCAAATGAAACACAGATAAAGACCTTTATACAGGCTGAATATGACACGAGTAATCTTGTATGGATATTGCTTGTTGGAGATGCTGCGGATGTTCCACCTGCTATGGGTCAGAATGGGGCTGCAATAGGAGATGCAGCCGACCCAGTTTATACTTATCTTGAGGGTAATGACTATTACCCTGATGCATTCATATCAAGATTCTCTGCAAATTCACTTGAGGACGTTCAAACACAGATTAACCGCACAATAAACTATGAACTATATCCTGATATTTCTGGTGAATGGTATCATAAGGGAACTGGTGTTGCAAGTAGTCTTTCAGGTGGTGGCGAACCTCATGCAGACTCTACAAGAGCCAACTGGATAAGAGACCTCCTTCTCGATTATACATATACAGAGGTTGATAAGATATACGGTTATTCTGCCACTGCATCCATGGTGAGCAACGCATTAAATGATGGTAGAAGTATAGTTAACTATCTTGGCCATGGCTCAACAACAGGGTGGGGTACATCTGGTTTCTCAAACACACATGTTAATACCCTAAACAATGTAAACATGCTACCATTTATAATCTCTGTTGCCTGTTTCACTGGAAATTTTCAATACAACACATGCTTTGGTGAGGCATGGCTTCGTGCTGGTTCACCTGATAACCCTATCGGTGCTATTGCCTTCTATGGTTCAACACTCGGTCAATCATGGGTTCCGCCAACAGTTTCGCAGCTCCATTCCTGTAGTCTACTTGTTGCAGACAGGATGAATACTGTTGGCGGAATTATGTTCAATGGTTCTGCAAAGATGGTTGAACAATACCTTCCAGGAATGGCTGGTGTTGAGATATTCGAGACCTGGATAATATTTGGTGACGCATCCGTACAGGTAAGGACAGATACACCTGCATCCATGAACGTACTGCATTCTGGTGTTCTCTATATTGGTTCTTCCTCATTCGATGTGCAGGTTGTTGGTATTGAGAATGCACTTGTTGGACTTTATATGGATTCCACATTTTTTGGTTCAGGATATACTGACGCTTCAGGAAATGTTTCCGTAAACATTAATACACCAATACTTGAGCCTGGTGAGATGATTGTTACTGTAACAGCCCATAATAAACTAACCTATCAAGATACGATTCAGGTGATTCCACCTGGTACAATTACATTGGACCCGGATTCAGTTCCTGTAAATATTCCAACATGGGTACATATAACTGTTCTTGACCATGAAGGTAGTCCACGTCCCAATGTTGAGATTATCATTAGTGGTTATGGTATTACACCGTCGTTAGTAGATACCACTAATATCTCTGGGT
>JAGMCL010000026.1 GCA_023129165.1 Caldifarciminota bacterium
AACAACATGGGTATTTATAAAAGATTAACCGATATCATCGATTATTTATTGCTACCTAACGTAAAAATTAATAATTTAGTGTCAAATTCTTTATAATTACCTAATTTTTAATAAGGAATTCATATATGGTAAATTAATTAAATTATGTTAAGTATCTATAAGGTTTATCAATATTTTCTCCATTTTTTTGGCGCACTTTTGCCAGGTAAAATTCTCTTTTATATATTCCTCACCTCGTGTTGCTATTCTTTTCCTTAATTCCTCATTTTCAAGTAGAAGACTCAAATTATCAACAAGTGCCTCAGGTTTTGATGGGGGTGAGATCAAGCATGTTTCAGATGGTATTGTATAATCGGGAATGCCACCCGTGGATGTGGCAACTACCGGACATCCACATGCCATTGCCTCCATTGGAGGCATTCCCCAGCCTTCTTCTCTACTCGAGAAAAGAAATATATTGCTGGTTGAGTAAAGCTTGCGAAGCGACTCACCATAGATATATCGATGGTATTCGTATCTATGTTTAATAGGTGAGGAGGAGTGATAACCGAACAAGACAAGCTTAATCTCAGGAAATCGTCTTTTTGCTGTTTCGAAAGCCTTTACTCCATCCTCAAATCCTTTTCTGGGAACAGGATTATATTGCATAAGTATCTTCTTTTTATTATTCTTTTCTCCCGGTTTTCTATAGAATTCATTTTTCTCTATACCATTAGGTACCTTACTGATAATTTTTTCGCCAAACATAGATGATAGAGTATTTTCTAACGTGGAAGATGTAGTTATTTTCTGAATAGGAAGCCTGTAAGAGGCATCGACAAGATTTTTGGGTCCGCTCCATATTTCATAGTCTCGAATATAATACAGTTTTTTACCTTTTGAACTCTTATATGTGTGTACATAGTAAGCTGTTGGCCAAGCAGTAGCAATTACTACATCTCCATCCGGGACAAAGCTGTTATGTAAAGAGGGTATAGGAAATAATAGTGATTCAATTTTATTAAACCACTTTACTTTCTTCCATTTGAAAAGTGTTTTCTTGAGTTTTCTGGCTCTTTCTTTTAGATATTTGTATCTGTAGGACTCATATCCAAAAGTGAGGGGCATTATTGGGTAAACCAGATTAACTATGTGTCCTTGTTTTTTTAATTCGAGTGCCAGATAAAAGGTGGATTTAATTCCACCAGTTAATCTTATAAAAGGAAGTATGAATGTAATTTTCATTCCTGTGGTTATAATATATAAAAAATGCCAGACCAAGGCCTGGCAAAAATAATACCTATAAAAATATATATGGGTAATGGCCATTTTGGGAATTGTTTAATATTTACCAGGCCGCATACCCTAATATACTATAGGCACCCCCAGTTATATATAAAATCAAATTTATATATTTACCTGACACCTAAAACCTGACACCTGACACCTAAAACCTAAAACCTAAAACCTGACACCTGCATTATACACTCAAATTGTCGAAATGTCAAGAAAAAAATCAACGGATTTTTTATTAATTTTTTTCAGCATGTTAAGCACCTGCCTGCCGCCTGCCTGCCGGTAGGCAGGGTAGGCAGGGATTTGTCGGATAGCTAACGTGAAAACCAAAAAATATCCTGTCAATCCGTTAATCCTTCATCCTCTTTTTTACAATATTTTCTATCTCTTTCATCTTATTCTCTATATATTTCTCTATCTCTTCCCTCTCAATGGGTGTCTCTTTTTTAAATTTTTCATCCTGTACATTTTGAATGTTTATATCGACATTTAATCCAGCTCCACTGGCTGCAGTGACTGCCTCAAGAGCTGCAACACCAATATCAGATATTGCATTTACATTACATATCTCTGCAGCATCCATCAGGCATTCCATTATACCTTTACTTGCTTGCATAACCCTCAAAGGCACAAGGATTGCATTTTGGGTAGCCTTTTCTATCTCCTCATCCCTTTTTCTCTTGTCCTCTTCACTCTTTTTGGGGAGCTTCATTGCAGACATCATTTCATTAAATGCCTCAGTATCATCATCCACAAGTTTCATAAGCTCATTCTTTAAATTTTGTGCCTTCACTCCGATCTCTTTCACGCCTTCCTGGACATCTTCATAACCCTTTTTTCCCACAGTCAGGCTACATACCATTGACAAAAGAGCTGCACCAAGGGCACCAGAGAGTGCTGATACACTTCCACCTCCAGGTGCAGGTGAGTCCATTGATACTTCATCAATAAAATCTTTTGTATTCATATCAAGCAAGGATTTCCTGCTTTCTACTCTGTACTCAATTACCTTTTCTTCGGGGATAAATGGTTTAACATCTGATAGTCCAAGGGTTTGAATAGCTATTCTAATGAGTTCTTTTTCAGGTACTCCGGGTGTCTTACCCTGTTTGGATAGATAGTATTTTCCAGCTTCCAAGAGTGCATCTCTTGGTATTAAACCTACTACCTCACTTCCTGTTACCCTTAAACCGATTTTATCCGCCTCTTTACAACAGACATCAAACACCCTGTATATGGGGGTTATCTTATAATTCGTAAGATTTATCGAGACCTGAGCCATACTGTATTCATCAATGTACCAACCTACTGCTCTTGTACATTTAAGTTTTCCGTTGACCTTGATGGCTTTACCACTCTCATCTCTAATAATCTTTCCGTTCTTATCTCTTTTAGCCCTACCAGCTTCACGAATATTAAGGGCGATTTCACGGGCAAGTTTTTTATCCCGAGTATTTAGATCTATATTATAGGCTATAAGAAATTCCCTTACACCAATAACGGTTGCCCCGGCACCGGGATCGAATCTTGCAGGTCCATAATCAGGAGCCCAGAACGGGTCTTTTAACTTCTCTTCAAGTGCTTCATACTCTCCTTTTCTTACATCTGCAAGGCTTTTTCTATTTGGTGATGTTGCAGCATACTCATAAAGGTAGACAGGGATATTCAGCTCATCGCCCACCCTCTTTGCAAGTTTATGTGCAAGCTCGACACATTCCTCTATCGTAATTCCGGATATCGGAACAAGTGGACACACATCAGCCGCACCCATTCTCGGGTGTGCTCCATGATGTTTGGACATATCTATTAATTCTTTTGCCTTCTTTATTGCATTGAAGGATGCCTCGATTACACCATCAGGAGTTCCAGCTAAGGTTACCACAGTTCTATTAGTCGCTTCACCGGGGTCTACATCAAGAAGCGTGACATTCTCTGTTGCCTTAATCTCGTCAGTTATCGCCTTGATTATGTTTTTATCCCTTCCCTCAGAAAAATTTGGTACACATTCTACAAGAGCCATATATACCCCCATTAAGTAATTATGTATAATATTTTATTAAACTCCTCACAATATAATAAAGTCTATTTTACTACAAAATTACATCTTTGTCAAGTATTTTAAACAAATAGTTAAAAATTTAAAAAAAAACTTGCAATTTTACCAAATTTGTGTTATAATATATAATGGGAATGTATAGAGTAAATTGTTTTGAAAATGGTCTCTATCTTTTTATAATACATATACTTACGATATTGATATTTTTAGTTTTTTCATTCTTCGATGGGTTTAAGGAGGGTGATATTGATTGTTGACATACCTTAGTCTGGGGTCAAATTTAGGACAAAGATTAAAAAAACTTAAAGAAGCTTCGGAACATCTTTCCGATTATGGGAGAGTCATAAAGGTTTCATCTATTTATGAAACAGAGCCTGTAGAAGAGACATCGCAGCCAATGTTTCTCAACTGTGTCTTAGAATTTAAGTTCTCCCATAACTCGCCATTTGAACTCCTCGAATATATACAAAAGATAGAGACCAATCTTGGCAGAAAGGTTAGCAGGAGGTTTGGTCCAAGAACAATTGATATAGATATATTGTTTTTTGGGGATAAGCTTATTAATTACCCGAATCTCGTTATACCGCATCCCAGATTAGCCAAGAGGCTATTTGTGCTTGTGCCATTAAAGGAAATAGCTCCCTTTTTAGTACATCCAGTAGAGAAGGTTTCAATAACAGAGTTATACAATAGGATATATGGAGATAATTACTACTGTAAAAAATATGCAGACCCTATCTGGAAAACTTCACAAGAATAGGTATATAGGATTTGTACCTACAATGGGTTTCTTACACAGAGGTCATCTTTCTCTTGTTGATAGGGCAAGATCAATGTCTGACATTGTTGTAGTTAGTATATTCGTAAACCCAAAGCAATTTGGTCCATCTGAGGATATCAAAAGCTATCCAAGGGATTTTAAACATGATAGACGACTCCTGGAGGAGACAGAATGTGATATACTCTTTTATCCAGATGTCGAAGATTTGTATCCTCAGGGTTATTCTACCTACGTTGAGGTGGAGGGATTTGATACCACACTCTGTGGGGCAAGAAGACACAGACATATGAGGGGAGTAGCAACTGTATGTACGAAGCTTTTTAACATCGTGAGACCCCAACTTGCAGTATTTGGAGAGAAAGATTACCAACAAGTGATTATGATTAAAAAAATGGTTTCTGATATGAACCTTAATGTTGAGATAGTTACATCTCATACAGTTAGAGAAGATGATGGTCTTGCAGTCTCTTCAAGAAATATATACTTAAATAATGGGGAAAGGAAAGACGCTCCAGTATTATACAAGGCATTGCTTATTGGGAAAAGAATGATAGAGACCGGGGAGAACGATACAGGAAATGTACTTGAGGCAATACGTGAGGTTATAGAGGAGAAAAAAAGCTCACGAATAGAATATATAGAGATTGTGGATAAAGAGAGTTTAAAAATTTTAAAGAGAATAGATAGACCAGCAGTAATTGCGTTAGCTGTATATTTTGGAACGACAAGGTTAATAGATAACATACTAACAGTCCCTGGAGGGATTAGTAAAGAGTGTAGTGGGAAATGTTAAATGTTAAATGTTAAATGTTAAATGTTGTATGTTAAATGTTGAATGTTAAATGTTGATTGAAGATTTACGATTTACTTTTTACTTTTGCCTTTTTACTTTTAACTTGTCTTTTAACTAAATAAACAAGATAAACCAAACAAACCAGATAAACTAGACAAACCAGATAAACCCTTCGTACCTTAGTGGCAAAAGAGTTATGAATAAACGAAACTTCTGTATAATTGCTCATATAGACCATGGGAAATCTACCCTTGCGGATAGGATGCTTGAAATTACAGGCACCATCCCGAAAAGACTTATGAGAGATCAAGTTTTAGATGCCATGGAACTTGAACGGGAGCATGGAATAACAATAAAGGCACATCCCACAAGGATGAAGTACAAGGGTTTTATTTTTAACCTAATAGATACTCCTGGACATGTTGATTTTTCATATGAGGTGACGAGAAGTTTGGTTGCTTGTGAGGGTGCAGTTCTTATTGTTGATGCTGTTCAGGGTGTACAAGCACAGACTGTGAGTAATCTTTATATGGCTCTCGATGTAGGACTTACAATCATTCCGGTTATTAATAAGATAGATTTACCCAATGCACATATCGAGGATATAAAAGAAGAGATTATCGACCTTCTTAATGTGGAAGAGAAGGAGATACTCCTTGTTTCTGCTAAGAACGGATGGGGGATAGAGAATCTAATGGAGCGGATAGTAGAGAAAATTCCCCCACCTCATGATAGTGGTTCTACACTTAAGGCATTGATATTTGATTCATACTATGACGAATACAGAGGTGCAATACCATATCTGAGAATTATGAGTGGTAGTATAGAAACTGGCATTAACGTTAGGTTCATTAAAAGTGGCAAGAACTTTGAGGTTCAGGAGGTAGGATATTTTTCCCCTAAAAAGGTAAAATCAGAAATCCTTCAAACTGGTGATGTGGGATATATAATATGCAACATAAGAGGTGCTAAGGATATAAAGACAGGAGACACGGTAATAGAAAGTCAAAAGTCAAAAGTCGAAAGTCAAAGTGTTAAACCATTACCAGGCTATCGTGAGGTAACTCCATATGTTTATGCCGGGATATATCCTGCAGATGGGGAGAAATACAATTCATTGAAAGATGCCCTTGAAAAACTTGTGTTGACAGATTCAAGCCTTATTTATGAGCCAGAGACTTCAGTTGCATTAGGGTTTGGCTTCAGATGCGGGTTTCTTGGGATGTTACACAAGAAGATTATCGAAGAGAGACTTGAGAGAGAAATGAATATCTCTATAATCTCCACATCTCCAAATATAAGGTATAAGGTTAAGCTGCAGAATGGAGATACTGAATGGGTGGAGAATCCCGGTCAAATGCCTAAGCCTATAGAGATAAATGTTATAGAGGAACCTGTTGTAAAGGCAAAGATATTTACACCCCCGGGGTATATTGGGAGTATACTCAAGCTCTGTGAGAAGAGGAGAGGAATACAGAAATCTATATTCTATCACAGAGAGAATATGGTGGAGATAGAATATGAAATTCCTCTCTCAGAGCTGATTTTTGATTTCTATGACACATTGAAGTCAATATCGCAAGGTTTTGCTTCACTTGACTATGAGTTTCTTGAATACAGACCTGGTGACTTTGTTAAAGTAGATATACTGGTAAATAGTAAACAGGTTGATGCCCTTTCGAGTATAGTTATAAGAGATAATGCATATTTTGATGCAGTAAGACTTGTTAGAAGATTGAAACAAGTTATACCCAGACAGTTATTTGAGGTTATCATACAGGCAGCCAGTAATGGAAGGATAATTGCAAAGTCGAGAGTTGCTCCAATAAGAAAGGATGTAACAGCAAAGTGCTATGGGGGAGATATAACAAGGAAGCGAAAACTACTTGAAAGACAGAAAGAGGGTAAGAAGAAGATGAAACGCATAGGTATGGTGGAGATACCTAAGGAGGCTTTTCTTTGTGTAAGAGAATGATTTTGTAACATCTATGCAAGAATTGCAACTATTATATAAGACAAATATTTATACTTAGATTTTATATAGGAAAAAGTTCGAGTTAGTGTCAAAAATAGTATGAAAGGTTATGAAAGCAAAAATGTAGGGGTTCGATTTATCGAACCCAAAAGGTAAACCATAAATGTAGGGGTTCGATTTATCGAACCCAAAAGGTAAACCATAAATGTAGGGGTTCGATTTATCGAACCCGCAAAAGAAACAGGTCGGATACCCGTCGGGCAGGAATCCGACCCATACAAGAATCAGGGAGAGGCAAGCAAAAAGTAGATAACTACTTTTAAAATTGTAGGTTATTCGTTAGCTAAAGAATTAGAAGAAAATAGGTAAAAGTTTTTGACAATACTAAGTTCGTTATAAGGGGGTTTAAAAATGGGTATAAAGAAAAGGAGAGGCTGGATATATGATGTTCTATCCATAGTTATTGCAGTGCTTGTAATAAGGGCTTACGTAGCTTCAGCCTACAAAATCCCTACAGGCTCAATGGAGAATACCCTGCTTATTGGTGATTTCCTCTTTGCCACGAAGTTTAATTATGGTTTACAGGTGCCATTTGTAAATAAAATGTTATTCAAGTGGAATAGTCCCAAAAGGGGAGAAATCGTCATTTTTAGGTTTCCGCTCGAGCGTAAGGACTTTGTGAAGAGATGTATTGCAATCCCTGGAGATACGGTTGAGATAAGGAATAAGATGCTTTATTTGAATGGTAGACCTGTCGATGAACCGTATGCTAACCATACAGATAATAGGGTATTTAAATCTCTTGATATCCAGGACAGAGAAATTTATCAGAGTTATTGGTTAGAGGGAAAATTCAATAAAGCAGGTGGTTATGTCAGGGATAATTTTGGTCCGGTAGTTGTACCTGAGGGACATATATTCCTGATGGGAGATAACAGGGATAACTCTTTTGATTCGAGATTCTGGGGACCTTTAAACTTTGAAAACCTTCGAGGAAAGCCATTTATAATCTACTGGTCCTGGGGAAAAGAAACACCGATCTACAAGCTGATTAGTAAAATAAGATGGGATAGAATCGGAACTATAGTGACAGATATATAGTTAAATTCAATTTGATTTTTAACCTTTAATAATTATTTTCATTCGGAGGAAGCATGGAGAAGAGGAGGAAGAAAAAAAGGGAAATTGAGGAGGGGATAAAAAAGAAAGATAAAGAGATAAAAGAATTGAAGAATAAATATCTCATGACTCTTTCTGATTATGAAAATTATAAAAAGCGAGCAAAGAGGGAAATGGAGGAATTTTTAAATTATTCAAATGAGAAACTCCTGAAGGGGTTAATTCCAGTTGTAGACAATTTTGAGAGGGCTCTTAAGGTTAAACATAAAGATGATTCATTTTATAAAGGGGTCGAACTTATATATAAACATCTTTTAGGGATATTGAAAAATGAGGGAGTTGAATCATTTGAGTCAGTTGGAAAGGAGTTTGACCCGAATTTTCATGAGGCAGTTTCAGTACTTAAGTCAAAGGAGCATAAAGATGGCATTATTATAGAGGAAATGGAGAAGGGTTATAATCTTAAAGGCAGGCTTGCACGTCCTGCAAAGGTTGTGGTTGCAAAGAAAAAAGTGGAGTAGCAATATTAATTTTTTAACCAGTAACTTAATTATTTTCAGGAGGTGACATAATGGCAAAAAAAGAGAGGATAATAGGAATAGATCTCGGAACCACGAACTCATGTGTTGCAATAGTCGACGGTAACGAAAAGGTTGTAATACCCAATCCAGATGGAGGTAGGACAACCCCATCTATAGTTGCGTTTAATGCGAAAACAAAAGAATGGCTAGTCGGTCCTGTTGCCAAGAGACAGATGATAACAAATCCAGAGAATACAATATATTCTATAAAAAGATTCATGGGTAGAAGGTTTAATGAGGTTAACGAGGAGATGAAACTTGTGCCCTATAAGGTTGTAAAGGGTCCTCATCAGGATGCAAGAGTGTTGGTTGCCGGAAAGCAGTTTTCACCACCAGAGATATCCTCCATGGTTATTAAATACCTAAAAGAGGCGGCAGAGGCACATCTTGGTGAGAAAGTACAAAAGGTTGTGGTAACAGTTCCTGCATATTTCAACGATTCTCAAAGACAGGCGACTAAGGATGCCTGTAAGATAGCTGGACTCGAGGTGGCAAGAATAATTAATGAACCTACTGCTGCTTCGCTTGCATACGGTCTTGGCTCATCGAAGAAGCAAAGGATTGTAGTGTTTGACCTGGGTGGTGGGACATTCGACATATCCATACTGGAGATAGATACAAGCAAAACACCACTTGTGATAGATGTATTTGCAGTGAATGGGGATACACACCTTGGTGGCGATAACTTTGACCAGCGAATATTAGATTGGATTGCAGATGAATTTAGAAAAGAATACGGGATAGAGTTAAGAAAGGACAAAGCGGCACTTCAGAGAATCAGGGATGCTGCAGAAAAGGCGAAGTGTGAACTTTCTACAGTCCTTGAGACCGATATTAATCTTCCATTTATTACTGCAGACTCATCAGGTCCAAAACATCTTGAGATGAAGTTAACCAGAGCAAAACTTGAATCGTTGATTTCAGACCTTATAGCTCACATGAAGGCACCCACCCAGAAAGCTCTGGAGGATGCAGTAGCAAAACCTGGCTCAGAAATAAAAGGCGTTGAGGATATAGACGAAATTGTTCTTGTGGGTGGTATGACGAGGATGCCAAAGGTTCTTGAATTTGTCAAAAATTTCTTTGGCAAGGAGCCGCACAAGGGAGTAAATCCTGATGAGGTAGTTGCTATTGGTGCAAGCATTCAGGGAGATAGGCTTGCAGGCGGTGAGGATACCAAAAAAGACATCCTCCTTTTAGATGTTACACCACTTACACTTGGAATCGAGACACTCGGTGGTGTTATGACTTCTATTATTACCAGAAATACAACAATTCCTACACGTAAGAGTCAGATATTTACAACTGCTGAGAATGGTCAGACTGCTGTAACCATACATGTCCTTCAGGGTGAACGACCTATGGCAGTGGATAACCGCACATTAGGTAGATTTGACCTTATGGGAATACCACCCGCACCAAGGGGAGTTCCTCAAATTGAGGTTACATTTAATATGGATGCCGATGGAATAATGCATGTTACTGCTAAGGATAAGGCAACAGGGAAGGAACAATCCATCCGTATAACATCATCTTCAGGTCTATCTGAAGAAGAGATAGAGAGGATGAAAAAGGAGGCGAAAGAGCATGAGGCGGAGGATAAGAAGAAGAAGGAACTTATTGAGGTGAGAAACCAGGCAGACGCAGTTCTATTTTCTGTGGAAAATTCTTTAAAGGAATTCGGTGACAAGGTGTCCCAGGAGGAAAGGGGTAACATAGAAAATGCACTCTCTTCTCTGAAGAAGGTAAAGGATGGTAGCAATATAGAGGCAATAAAGAAGGCAATAGATGAGGTTCAAAAGGCATCATATAAACTGGCAGAGGAGATGTATAAAAAAACTGATGAGAAGGCAGGAGAGGCAGGTAAAAAGACGGAGGAAAAAGAGGAAACAAAACCTGAAGAGGGTCCTCAGGAAGCAGAATATGAGGTAGTAGACGAGGAGGAGAAGAAGGAAGATAGCGAAAAGTGAATGGTGAATAGGTAGGAGCCCCGCCGTTGGCGGGGCGAAGAGAGAAGGTAGGAGCGACTTCCTAGTCGCGAAAAGGGAAAGGCGTAAGGCGTAGGGAGAGTAGGAGCGACTTCCTAGTCGCGAAAAGGGAATAGTTGATTAGTTAATTAGTTGAAAAGTTGATTTATTAATGTTATCAGTTAATGGTTATTGGTTATTAGATATAACAACTAAATCGACTAAACAAACTCAACAAATTTATCCCGTGAAATGCGTCTTGTCCTGTGCAGTGCGGAGCTACTTCATAGGGAGCATATTTCACTGGGACTCAATGAACCTAACAAACTAAATAAACCAGATAAGACAATATTATGCCAAGGGATTATTATGAAATACTTGGGATTTCAAAGGATGCAAGTCTGGATGAGATAAAGACGGCTTATAGAGAGTTTGCAAGAAAACACCATCCTGACATGAATCCAAATAATAAGGCAGAGGCAGAGGAAAAGTTTAAAGAGATTTCCGAGGCTTATGATGTACTAATGGATACCCAGAAGAGGGCTGCATATGATAGATACGGACATGCAGGAGTCTCACAGCAATATGGTCCTGGTGGTTTCGATATGGGAGACTTCATGAGAGCACATCAGAATGACCTGGGAGATTTATTCTCTGAAGTATTCAGTGGTGGGCTTGGTGATCTATTCGGTGGCTCTATATTCGGAGACCTTTTCGGAACTGGAACGACCCAGAGAAGAGGGAGATATACAACACGTGGAAGGGATATTAAGGTTAGGATACCACTTACATTGAAAGAGATATATACTGGTGCAGAGAAGAAAATTCGTATAAAACGAAAGGAGACCTGTAAGGATTGTGGAGGAAAAGGGGGAAAGGGGTTTAAGACCTGTCCTGTATGTGGTGGTCAGGGAAGAGTGAGACAAACACAACAAAGTGTATTTGGACAGTTTTCAAGCGTTTCTGTGTGTCCGAACTGTAGAGGAAGAGGAGAGGTAGCAGAAGAGATTTGTACTTCCTGTAATAGCACAGGAATAGTAGGAAAAATTGCGACAATAAAGGTAAAGATACCAGCAGGAGTACAAAATGGTAATTATTTGTCATTAAGAGGACAGGGAAATGGAGGAGAACATAATGGACCACCAGGAGATCTAATAGCGGTTGTCGAGGAGAAGCCTGACCATGTGTTTACACGTAATGGAAACAATATATACATTCGGGTTCCAATAGTGTATCCTTTGGCAGTTTTAGGCGGAAAGATTAAGGTTAAAACTCTATCTGGAGATGTGATGTTAAAGATACCAGCTGGTACTCAATCAGGTCAGGTTTTCAGATTACGTGGTAAGGGCATGCCAAATTTACAGGGATATGGAAGTGGTGCACAGTTGGTTGAGGTTTATGTTGATGTTCCCAAACGTCCTTCAAGGGAGGTTAGGGAGCTTATAAATAAGTTATCAAAAATAAAAACTTAAGTTTATAGAGTTGAAACTTCAGGCTATTTATAGATTGGTAGGCAAAGGATAATAATTTAGGGAGGGATATGAAATCAGGCGTATACAGGTTTAAGACTCTTGAAGAAGAAAATAGGTTTTATTTTGAGCATTGTAAAAATACCTGTTGTAAGCTTAGACCATCTTCTTGAGATGAAGAAAAATTCATTTAGACCGCAAGATATAAGAGATACCTTCTGGCTTAGAAAGATAAAAGAGAAACAAGGAAAGGTATAATGAGTGATATTAGTTTTTAAAAGAGGCACAGATGATTAAATGACTGGGGAACCAAGGCGAGAAAAAATGGGTAAATAGTTGAGCCTATCGCCTATCTATTTCATATGAGGGACTTCTAATGCGAGTTACTGCGAGTAATCTTAAGAAAAGAGATATGAGATGTTTAAAGTCAAGTTATAACTCTTATTTTTTGGTACTGTCAAAAATATTATGAAATAATATGAAAATAAAAATGTAGGGGTTCGATTTATCGAACCCGCAAAAGAAACGGGTCGGATTAATCCGACCCCTACAAGAATCAGGGGGAGGCAGGTCAAAAATTGATAACTATATAAAAAACAGTGGATTGAGAGAAAATCCATAAAAGATTTTTGACAATACTTTACTTTTTGGGAGGAGGTGAATTGGATGCTTTCTGTCAAGGTTAGAGATGGAGAGTCCTTTGAATCTGCATTCCGCAGGTTTAAAAGAGAGTGTGAAAAAAACCGTATACTCTCTATGTTAAAGCAACGAGAGTATTACGAAAAGCCATCTGAAAAACGCAAGCAGAAGAATGCCAAAAGGCTATTGGCGACAAGAAGAGGAACATCCAAAGGTAAATGGAGTTCGTAGAGAGTGAACCTGATACTTGAGTAATTGAGTATCGAGTTTTACATAACCCGAAAGGTACTGGTAAATAAGATATCTTTTTTATACCACAGCCTTTACATAACTGTATATTAAATGATGACCTTTATTGAAAGGCTTGAGTTTGACAGGGTCATATCGCTAATTGCAGAAAGGACGGGTACTAAAAGAGGCAGGGAATTAATAGAGAAACTCTTTCCATTAAAAGATAGGACAGAAATAGAGAAACGATATGCATTTATTGGAGAGGGTGTAGAATTGGAAAACCCTCCTTTCTACAATGAAAGCAATCTATCTGATATTATTTCCTCAATTGAGTACAGTGAGTTAATCTCCCCTGAGGAACTGCTTGAGGTTGCTGATTTTCTTGAATTTTTGAGTCGGCTTGAAAGGTACTTTACTGACAGGAAAAATTGTCTATATCTCTTGTCCATTATCACATCGGTTTCTACCCTTACAGATGAGAGACAGAGGATAGGGTCGGTAATAAAAAAAGATGGAGAGATTGAAACAGAAGAGATATTAGCACTGAAGGATAAACTGAGAAACCTCAAACAGAATATAAGGGATAAGTTAGGAAAAGGCGTTACACTGAGGGGGGAGAGATATGTCAGACCCATGAGGTCGGGTCTGAAGATCAATGGTATAATTCATGATATATCAAGAGGTGGTAAGACCCTTTTTGTAGAACCAGCTAACTGCATTTCCCTCAATAATGAAATTGAGATAACCACGAGAAGAATTGAAGAGGAGAAGAAGAGAATATTAATACTGCTAACCAATAACCTTAGAGATAAACTGACTGAGATAGAAACAAATATTGATATAGTTTCTAAATACGATTTTATTATTGCAATATCAAGAATTTCAAGGGAAAAGGGATGGCAGATACCTCAGGTAGGAGGAGAGGTATTAGAGATAATTAAAGGTAGACATCCACTTCTCGAATTGAGGAGGAATGTAGTTCCCCTGAGTGTTGAAGTTGGTAAGAATTTTACGACACTTCTTGTTACTGGTCCAAACATGGGTGGAAAGACCGTGGCATTAAAGACAATTGGCATTCTATCATTAATGACTATGTCAGGCATTCCAGTTCCAGCATCACCAGATTCTATCTTTCCTGTCTTTGATAGAATATTTTGTGATATAGGTGATGAGTCCTCAATAGAGTCAGGCGAATCATCATTTTCATTCCATTTAAAAGAGTTGAAAAAGATGTTTGACTATGCCACAAATAAGAGCCTTCTCCTCGCAGATGAGATAGATAGGGGTACAGAACCAGATGGGGGCAGAGCCGTTGCCTCGGCTTTTCTCGAAGAGTTTACAAGGAGAAAGGCTATAACCATTGCAAGTTCCCACTCTACTGCCCTTAAGTTCTTTGTTGCTGAGGGAAAGGGCATGCAGAATGCAAGAATGAAAACTAAAGACGGAATTCCGATCTATAACCTTTTAATAGGTTTACCAGGTGAATCCTTGTGGCTTGAGACAGCAAGTTCAGTTGGGATAGATGGTAGAATCCTTAAGAGAGCGGAAGAGCTTGCAGACAAGAATATGATTAAGATTGAGTCGCTATTAAGAGAGCTTGAGGAGGAAAAGGGAAGAATCTCTGATATAAAAAAGAGGCTAAGTAAAGGGAATGAGGCAGTTAGAAATAGTTTAAGTGGAGCAGAGTACCTGAAGAAAAAAACAGGTGAAGAGTTAAAAAAAATCAAGAAAGAGAAGAAAAAGATACTTATTAAAGCAAGAAAGGATATAGAAAATCTTGTCAAGGAGATACGAGAAAGTAATGCAGCAAAGAAGAGTATAGTCAGGGCTAAAAGCGAAATAGAGAAAAGGCTTAAACAAGAGACGGAGACTAAAAGGAAGCAAATTGAGAAGACCAGAAAAGAACAAGATTTTAATATTGGTGATAGAGTGAAAATAGCTTCGATTGACTCTGAGGGAAAGGTAGTAGGTCTTACTCAAAAGAAGGTTACAGTACTTGTAGATAATGTGCGATTTGAAATGCCTTACGAATCCCTTGAAGGAATACATGAACCCCATGAGCTGAAGACTGAATCACACCACCAGATAAGATTTAAAAGGAGTAGAGAGTTTAAATATGAGATAAATCTACGCAACCTCAGAGCTGATGAGGCAATTCAAGAACTCGAAAAATATATTGATGACGTGTGGCTTTTAGGAGATGGAAATTTTAGAATAATACATGGAATAGGAAGAGGAATTTTAAAAAAAGTAGTCTGGGAATTGCTTTCAAATGATAATAGGGTAGACTCGTTTGAACTTGCTGATTTAAAAGATGGTGGAGATGGTGTTACAGTGGGGAAGATCAGAGTTTAGATTGTAATTACTAAAATCTATAATCTAAAATCTATAATCTCTTATGCGTTTCAGTGAAGAGACATTAAATAGAGTGAGGGATGAAAACCCGATAGAGGATGTTATAGGGGATTTTCTGGGTATAAAGAAATCGGGGGAAAACTTTAAAACAAAATGTCCATTTCATACTGAAAAAACCCCGAGTTTCTTTGTTTCACCAGAAAAAGGAATCTATCACTGTTTTGGATGTGGAAAAAGCGGGAATGTTATTACTTTCTTAATGGATTACAGGGGAATGACCTTCCCTGAAGCGGTAAAATTTCTTGCAGAAAGAGCAGGAATAGAGATTGAGGGAGAAGAAGAGAAAAATGTAGATATACTTAAAGTTCTGGAATATGCAAGTCAATTATATCATAAAACCCTACTTGAGACATCTCGAGGTAGACCAGGCCGTGCATATCTTGAGAGTAGGAAAATAGATGATAATACAATAGTTGCCTTCAAACTAGGCTATGCACCGATATCGCTGAAATATCTTGTCAGGGCAGCACAAAAGAAGAATATAAAACTGGAATTACTAAATAAGGCTGGACTTGTTAAGGATGGACTCGACAAATTCAAAAAGAGGATTATGTTTCCAGTTTTCAATACAGGAGGCAGGGTTATAGGTTTCGGAAGCAGGATGATAGACGAAGGACAACCTAAATATATGAACTCACCAGATACCGAGGTGTATAAGAAATCGTATTCACTTTATGGATTGTATCAGACGAAAGGGGATATAAGAAAAGAAAAGACAGCCATTTTAGTTGAGGGTAACATTGATCTTTTGTCGGTATGGCAAGCGGGTGTAAAAAATGTGGTTGCTTCATTGGGTACATCTCTAACAGATGGACAGACAAACCTTCTGGCGAGATATGCAAAAAAGGTGGTTATGTTTTACGATTCAGATGAGGCGGGATTGAAGTCGTCGAGAAGGGCAATAGATATATTGTTAAGACATACCCTTGATGTAAGAATAGCTGTTATTGCATCAGGGTATGACCCGGATTCATTGGTCAGAGAAAAGGGTATTAATTACGAGGGTTTTCTGAGAAATACTGTAGATTTTCTTGAATTTATTATAAACGCCAAAAAAGTAGACAATCCAGAGGATAAAATCGTTTTAATAAGTGAGGTAAAAAGGACACTAAACCTTATAAGAGACCCCATAAAGAAGGAAGTATGGACATCTGAAGCCTCGAAGAGACTTGATATAAGTAAATCATTGCTTGCAGGTTCAGATGTTGGCACGACAAATAGAAAAGTCCCTTCAAGTAGTATAAATATTAGGTGTAGGGCAGAGGCGGAGATTTTAGGTTTTGCATTGAAGTATGAATCAGTATGGGATAACATAAAGAAGGAAGAGAAAGTAATACAAACTCCTGTAATTAGAGAGATAATTGATAGAGACCATGTTGACCCTGAAGGAATAATGGAGATGTTGGAGCCAGATTTAAGGAGTATAGTGGGAAATATTCTACTTTCCGTGAGGGAAAAAGGTATGGATCTGGAGCAAGTGAATTATCTTATAAGGAAAGTAAAAAACTGGGACATGAAAAGTAATCTTCGAAATATGAGAGAGACAATAAGAAGAATGGAGAAGAATAATGAAAGCGTGAAAGAGTTACTTTTAGAATATGAGAAAATGCGGCGTAGGTCAATAGAAGGTAAATAAAAAAGAATTTTAATAGCTTTTTAAAGTCACAGGAGGTGCAATGGATATAAACTATGATAGGATTCTCAAATTTGCTGACAAAAAGGGTAAACTGACATATGCAGAACTTAATAAATTGCTTCCAACAGAGCTAATAGGCCCTGGTGATATAGATAAAATTATATCAAATCTGCGGGAACATGGTGTAACCATTATTGAAAAGGATGAAGAAAAAGGAATAAAAGAGCTACCTGTTATGAGTGATAGAATTGAGGATCCGACTAAGATATATTTGAAGGAGATGTCCAGATCTGTTCTCCTAAGGAAGGATGAAGAGATCGGGTTTTCTAAGACCATAGAGTATGGATATGAACAAATTACACGGGCTGCATTTTCAACACTTGTTGCCATTGATAAGCTGTTATCATACCGAGAAATGATTATGTCAAACAGGATTCCACCAGATGAATTTGTAAGGATAGGTATCGTGGAGCCCACCAAGCGTGAGTTGCAAAAGGAAAAAGAAAATATAATTTCATACCTTGATGAAATTGATAGGAAGAGAACAGGTATACTAACCCTTTATCACATGGGTGGGTATAAAGAGATAGAGAAAAGGAAAGAAGAGGTGAAGAAGATAGTATTCGAACTTGGCCTGCATTTTTTATATCTTGATGAGATTGTGAGCACACTGGAGGAGTATCTGGAAGAACTAAAGGGAAATGAATCATGCGAGTGTGAAGTAGAGGCAATATTGGGAAGAAAAATCGAGGATCTTCCTGTGCTAATAAAGAGGATAAAGAGCCATCAAAAAGCAGTAGAAGAAGCCAAAGAGTCGATGGTGAATGCAAATGTTAGATTGGTAGTATCTATAGCAAGAAAATATACTGGAAGGGGATTAGAGTTTGACGACCTTATTCAGGAGGGCAATAACGGTTTGATAAAGGCTGTTACAAAGTTTAACTATCGTAAGGGATATAAGTTTTCTACTTATGCAACCTGGTGGATAAGACAGGCAATTTCAAGAGCAATTGCTGATCAGTCAAGGACAATCCGTATTCCTGTGCATATGTTGGAGCTCTCACATCGTGTTCTAAAGACCACAAAGCGGTTTATACAGAAGCATGGACGAGAACCCACCACAGAGGAGCTGGCAGGCTCTATTGGAGTTTCAGAAAGGAAGATAAGAACCGTTTATCAGATAGCGCAAGATACAATTTCTCTTGACAAGCCAGTTGGTAGTGATGAGGACTCTTTCTTTGGAGATTTTATTGCTGATGAAAACACTGGTTCTCCTGCAGAAGAAGTCGGGATGATGTTTCTAAAGAGTAAAATTTACGAGATTCTTAATACATTAACAGATAAAGAGAAAGAGGTAATTGAGATGAGATTTGGTCTCATAGACGGTATCCCGCGTACGCTTGAGGAGGTTGGAAATATGTTTGAAGTTACAAGAGAACGGGTTAGACAGATTGAGCAGAAGGCTGTGAGAAAGCTTCGTCATAAAAACAGAAAAAGGAAATTGGAGCCGTTTCTGGATTTTTTAAGACGATGAATCGAGAAATACGCTTAAAACTCGATCTCAATACACTTTCATCGCTTTATAGAAATTCACTGATAGATAAGCTACTCTATGAAATATTATGATTTCATTATTATACTGTTCGTCACAGTTTTGCTTGTTTCAAACGTAGTTTCTGCAAAGATACTGAATTTTGGACCATTTACTTTTGATGGTGGCACCATCCTTTTTCCAGTTGTGTATATCCTTGGTGATATATTAACCGAGGTTTATGGATATAAAAAAGCGAGAAGGACGATATGGGCAGGATTTGCAGCAAACTTTTTAGCAGCATTTGTATTTATTATAGTTGGAAAACTTCCTCCAGCTTTAGGATGGGGAAATCAGCAGGCATATGAAGCAATTATTGGTTGGATACCAAGGATCGTCTTTGCCAGCCTGATTGCCTACTGGTGTGGAGAGTTTACGAATTCCTTTTTAATGGCAAAAATGAAAATTGCAACCAGGGGAAGATGGCTATTTACAAGGACTATTTCTTCAACCATGGTTGCCGAAGGTATTGATACTGCAATATTTTGCGCACTTGCTTTTTTCGGTAAAATCCCCAACTCTCTACTTCTTTCTGTTATAATATCCAATTATATTTTCAAGACAGGTTTCGAGGTGCTCTTTACCCCATTCACATATATAATAGTTGCTTTCTTAAAGAGAAAAGAAGGCATTGATGTCTACGATTACCATACGAATTTTAACCCATTTAAATTGGATAAAGATTACGAGAGATGATAATGAGATTGCCACGAAGACACGAAGACACAAAGTATTGACAAACGGTAAATGTCGAATTCCAAGGCAGATCAGGGTACCAGCGAATCAGTGGGTAGAATATCAGATTATCAGTATATCAGCACCTGATGCTCTGGTCTGCTGATGCTCTTCCCACTGGTATACTGATTAGCTGATACACTTACTTACTATTTAAAATCAAAAATGTTGGTGGATAAATAAATTTGCCACGAAGACACAAAGACACTAAGATTATAGTATTTGTTAACATAGCGAATTATCTAACATGAATTGAATCCCTAACACTTGACCAGGCAAGCGTGCTTACATGTCCTGAGGCTTTATTAATAACATTAGGAATGACAGTCTTTAGACTGTTAGATAGGATTAATAACATTAGGAATGACAGTCTTTAGACTGTTAGATAGGATTAATAACATTAGGAATGACAGTCTTTAGACTGTTAGATAGGATGGGTGGTAAATAAAAATGAGATTGCCACACTCACTTCGTTCGTTCGCAATGACAGAAACATAACGTTGTCATTGCGAGTCCGTATGGACGAAACAATCTTATCCTGTCTGCACCATTGGTAGCCGCAGGCTTTAGCCTGCGAACGACAGGGAACCTACATGATGTCATTGCGAAGTGATAAAGATAATAGGTAGGAGCAACCTCCTCACAAATAATAGGTAGGAGCAACCTCCTGGTTGCGATTAGGAGGGAATTCTCTACCTGTCGGTAGATAGGTAAGTCCCGATAATACGAAGCAATCTTATCCTGTCTGCACCATTGGTATCCGCAGGCTTCGGGGCACCACGCCAAAGGCGGGGTCGTGCGATTAACCAGTGATGCTCTTCGTTAAATTATCTATGGAGGTTTTATGATAAACGTATCAGAGTATCTGATAGAAGAAAACATCATAATAGGTCTTAAGGCAAAAAATAAGAAAGGTATTTTAAAGCATCTTCTTGCGTCTAAAGGTTTAGATAAAGGAAGCATACTCCAGGGTATAATGAAGAGAGAGGAACTTGAGTCAACAGGATTTGGCAATGGGCTTGCTATTCCACATGCAAGAATAGATGGTGTACCCGCCATGACACTTCTGGTTGGTGTTTCAAAAGAAGGTATTGAGTTCGATGCCCTGGATGGAAAACCTGCCAAACTTATTTTTCTTATACTTGCCCCCAAGAGTGAGACAAAATTGTACATAAACATACTGGCAAAACTTATGAAAGTAACTGAGAAAACTAAAAGTTTAAAAGAACTTATAGACTGTGACACACCCCAATCATTTATAGCAAAATTCCAAAGTTTAGAGAGTATGTAATTACTGAAGTTTAAACAATAAAAAACTGCTATGCAAATTACACCCAAATTGGTATTGGTATTTGTTTTATAACTATCTTAATTTTTTTTCGTTTTATCTTTGAATTAGATATATGTACCGTCTAATAATTTCAGGTGCTCAAGAAGGTG
>JAGMCL010000027.1 GCA_023129165.1 Caldifarciminota bacterium
GTATCATAGTTGTAGCACATATAGTCAAAGTATGCCTCTCCAAGGGATTTTCCATAAGTAAGGGAGTTAAAGAAAGTCTCCTGTGCATTTCCTGTTCCTATACTCCTCACTACACCGAGTGAGGCAAGTCCCGAGGATTCACCCATGCAGTAATTGATAGCAAGATTATGAGATGGGCGGTCTTCAAAGTTTGCACCATGACATGCCCACAGGAGATAAAACCAGGAGCCTGGTTGAATATCCTTAATGTTGTACCAGTAAACCCATGGAGATATATCGAAACAGTGAACGTCACTTCCTGAATGGCACCAGATATGGGTAATCTCTGAACCATATGTAGAGAGATAGTCAAGATACTCATCTCCACTTACCCTCCATTCATCACCGCCTATTGTATCAACTGCATCACCATACATATGGGATAGATTTATGTATAATGGCTTTGCTGCACCTCTCCAATCATAGTTGATGCACTCAAGTGCTTGCATTGGTATATGGAGGCTGAGTTCGTAATATAAGTGGCATTTTTGAAGAAAGTTTGAGAGGGCAAGGGGATTATCCTGAGGGGGTCTCATCCAGAAAACCCAGATCTCTGGTTCTAAATTTTCTCCCCATTCATGGTACTCATAATATCCATTACCTTCACAATCTATAAACTCACCATCCAGGTCTTCGTAGAAGTAGGGAATAGGGAATGGTGGTTCACCCCATACAGGTTCCCACATTGCATAAGGAAGAAGTCCTACAAGTATTGCTCCGGTAATGCTGTCATTATAATACAGGTTCTGGAGGTATATTCGAATGGATTCAGGAGTAACATCAGGGGACATGATATATGTATGAATTTCGGCATCGAAGTTTGATTCGACATCTGTCTCATACTGTATAAGATCGGATTCTATATTATCATAGATATCCTCGTCAATTATCATCACAACCTTCTGATGGACCTGCTCAGGTGGCATATTTATGTAATAAGAAAACCACCTCCAGTAATCGCCATAGCCAACTCCAATCCAGTATTCGTAGACATAGAAGAATGAATCAGGAAGAGAATAAGAGAAACTCACAGTCGTATCTATACTGGGGCAGGAGATTTCTATATCCTGTGAGGTGATAAATTCAAAGTCCCAATTTCCTTCTGTGGTCCTTCGGTAGATTATTATACCAATTTCATCTTCTCCAGGGGGGACTTGTGCTGTAAAATGAATGGATACTGTTATATTTTCTCCGATAGAACTATAGGATGGGTAATCAAACCAGACTATATTGGGATAATCCTGTCTCTTTCCTGTATGGAGAATTCTCCAGGCATCGTTTCTTGTGATTAGTTGATATGAAATTCCAGATTCTGAAAGAAGAGAAATTTTTTCTCCTCTTAAGAAGGCAAGACCACTTTGCTCTCCAATCCATTCCAATTCAATTCTAAGGTTATCAAGGAGTTTGACATCTCTTTCTTCAAAAAAGACCATTACTGGTTGCCCTTCGCCCCATTTCCATTGAGGGGGTAGTTCTTTTTGTCCACTAAAGGCTATAGATGAGATAAAGAGGAATGATATGATGGGCATAAACCTTTGCAGCATATTTTACCTTTGTTTTGATTGTTAATTACAGTTTGAGAAGTAATGTATTTACCCAGTTTCAAGTTTCCAGTTTAAAGATTCGTTTCTAGCGCTGTGTTAGCGGAGGTTATTTCGCTTTTTTATGAATGTGGTAGGCGCAGGCTTTAGCCTACGAATTACAACGCAACCTGAAGGTTGCGGCTACCTCTAAAATGTACAATACCTTAATTGACACAGCATTAGCATCTTTACTAATAATCCAGCTTCGATACTTTATTCGGTAACATTATTTTTATAAAGCCCAATAATTATACCATATTTTTATAGTTATGTCAAATGTTTTATAATCACAAAAGGATTTAGGTGTAACTGTCTGCTGATATGCAGGTTAAACAGTGATAAAAATAGATTATTTAGATATTATTAATCAAGGGAAATAAGTTATATGACGCGTTTTCAATTATAACCAAAGGGGGGTGGATTTCGCCACCCCCCCTTCTGACCCAGTCTCTATCTCAGGAGGACAAGTTTTCGTGTAGAAGTATAGTTTCCTGTTTCGAACCTGTAGAAATATACGCCTGCTGAAAGTTCTTTTCCATTCTCATCTTTGCCATTCCAGTTTGCTGTGTATGACCCTGGTGAAATCTCACAATCAATAAGCGTATTCACCCTCTGACCTGCTACGTTATATACTGTAAGGTTTACATACTCTTTCTTTGGAATTGCAAACTCGATCGTAGTGGCTTTTAGCATGGGATTAGGACGGTTCTGTGATAGTCTGTATACTATTGTTCTACCTTCCTCTACACCAATACCATATCCTGGCATTATTGCACGGATAAGAAGGTCACCAACTCCCCAATCTGAGGGATGAGCCCACCACCATCCATCATAGTTCAACCAACTGCGGTCGCAATCACACATTTTATCAGCACCTATATAAGGTCTAACATGTAGTGGGAATTCTATGCGAACATGAAAGTCTTCGACAGGTACAAATACATCCTTTGCAACTATATCTACATCAAACCATTCACCACTATCAGGAGCTACAGCCTCGATAGGAGTAATCAGGTCTGTAACAAAGTCTGGTTTTCCACTCCCATCATCGGGATTTAAATGAAGTATGAATGTATCAGGATTTGACCAGATGAAGAGTTTTACCGTAGTTAGTGTTTCGACAGCAGCCTCAGTTGGAGAAAACATAACAGAGATAAAACCATTTTCCCATGGCTCATTTAATCCATCTATAGCTATTCCATCATCATATGCAACGGTTCCACCAGGTAAAACGAGTATGGAATAACCAGCATCGAATGAACCTGGCACCATAACCTCATTTGCATCTGTATCTTCAATCTTAACCCAGTATTCTATTCTTGAATCTATGGGTTGCCCGGGAATTCCAGCCTCGTATACATCGCCGCCAACATTGACCATGGGTATAACAGTTGAATCTTTTCCAAGAGAATAGATGAGGTCAACTGAAAAACCAGACACATTATCCTTGACACTTACCTGTATTATGTATGGGCCAACTTCATCGTATGTATTTCCATATGCAGTGACATTCCAGACCATTGGAAGGGTACGATGTACTGCAAATACCGAGTCAGAACAGAACTTTATAAGTCTCAAGGAATCTTCAAAACCTTCCCACCAACCAAGGGGTTCATACATTACAAGACCTGAATCTCCAACTATTGGAGCCATTTCAGGTGCCATAGGACGTTTAAGACCTGAACCAACACGGAGGGGATATGTCCAGTAATGGCCGTTATCTGAAGAACCTATAACAAAGATATTATAACCTGGGTTCTTATCGAATCCCAGTGTATCCTTGTCCTGATATGCTGCATAGATGTTTCCTGCAGCATCACAAGCAAAGGTTGCACATGCAACTTCGCCGAACATATCACCAGAAGGTGCAGCAGCAATTGGTCCATATTCTTCAAATTCATCGGTAGAAAAGCGATACCTGTATCCTACAAGTCTATTTTCACCTGCCTTTGAAAGACCAACTCCTGTATACACAATACCGTCTTTAGCAACACCATAGGGCAGTCTTGCCCACCAGTTTTCAGTATAAGTTCTACCCTCTATTCCAGGCAGAACTGCTGCATCGGTCCATGAAGCACCTAAGTTTGTGGATGCAGTATAAATCTTCTGCCATTCCTGACCTGGATAAAGTACAATATCCTTTGCAAGTGCCTCAACAAATATGTTGCCATTCTCTCCTAAGTGTATACCAGGACACTCAGCAACATTACCATCGTCTGATTCAGTGGGGAAATCATCACCATTAATTATCACAACCATAGGATCGAAGAAAGTTCCACCATCTGTGGATTTGGTGAAGAGAATATCATGTATGGTGGTATCATTCCTCTCGTAGTTACCCTGTGCTACTATGACAATCGTATCACCAGAAGGACTTACATCTATTGAACCAAATCTCATGGAGTAGAAAATTGTGTCGCTTATTATCAAAGGTTCAGTCCATAGACCAGTTGCGTATGAGTCATCCCTTATAAAGCATAGAGCTCTGTTCTCACCCGGTCCATGGTCAATTCTGTCATTGAAGATGATATACGGTGTGTGAGTCCCATCCATAGCCATGGCAGGATAACCGGCTCCATATCCCCAGTCAAGGGGACCCATCTCAAGCCAGGTGTTCCCGTCATTATTTGAATATGCCCAGTATAATGTATGTGCATCATAAGGTGACGGAATGTAGGCAACCTCTGCTATGTTTGATACCGGGTCATAGACTATATTCTTGCCGGTCAGGGGAATGGTTGAATACCACGAATTTATAGGAAGTATGGGGAATTCCCTTACCTGTCCAAACGCCAGTCCAACAACAGCGACCAGAGCAAGTAACGCAACCTTTTTCATAACTACCTCCTTTTTTAGTTTCCCTTTCTTCCTGTCTCCTGCCCAACCTTGGCAGGGAAAACAGGACAGGGATACCCTGTTTACATAACTTTAAAATAACAACTGTCTATTATTTTGATGCATCACCCCCTTTCATTTAAACGCAGATTTCACAGATTATCAAGATTTTTTATTTCTTTTTTAATTTTTTTATCTTGTGTTTCTGCGTTTATCCCGTTAAATACAATGTTTTAAGAACCATCAGACATCTATTACTGTATTATTTAACAGGGTGAATCTGCGTACTGATTTAGAATTAATCTGCGTCCTATGCAGCTTTAAAAAGCGATTCCCAATGACAATCTCTCTGCCTTGTTAAGATATCCAAACTCCGAATATGAATAATCCAGTTTTAGGTGAATTGTACCTATCTCCTTTTCAAATCCAACTCCAGCAGACCAGGATTCTTCGTCATAGCCGAATTTATGTCCCCCTCTTATTGCGAACATATCTAAAATCATGTATTCTAACCCAAGGGATGCCTTCTCCTTTGAATCGGTTGGCTTATCGAATACAAAACCAACTGTTAGATTCTCCAGAGGTTGTGTTGAGACACCAAAGGTAAAAGTTGTTGGAAGGGGAGAGGATTCCGTTATGAATTCAAGGTTTGGTCCAAAATTTGATATCTTCATCCCAAATCTCGTATTCATAAAGTTAGTTCGGAAGAGGGTTCCGATGTCACCACATAAAGCATTTACACTATATGTCCACCAATCCATTTTTATGAATCTTATGGTTAATCCAAGGGATGCCATATCAGTGAGGGAACGGCTAAAACTTAAACCCATAGTATAGTCAGTGCAATAAAACTTCTCTCCTGTTCCCTCAGGTAGAAGAGGTGTTGTCACATCCATTGCATCAGTATGGAGGATGGTAAAGGAGAAACCTAAAGTTCCCCATCCTTGAAGTCTCTGGGCAACACCTAAAAATTCATAGTTAATTCCAGCAAACCAGGATATATGAGTAGCGATCATATCTATTCCTTCTATCAATGAAAGACCAGCTGGGTTATAATACAAAGCACTTGCATCATCTGCAATGGAGAGATATGCCTCTGCCATACCACATGCACCTGCATGAGGGCCGATCCTTAATGATTGACCAAGAGTAGTGCCAGGTCTCTCATACTGAGAGAAGAGAATGCCAGGAATCATAAGAATTGCAAAAAGGAGATACCTTTTCATATTACCCCCATAGTAAAATCAAAAATTAAATATCAAATATAAAAAATCTTAATAATCTGTGTCCATCTGCGTCCAAAAGTTTATTTTATCACCACAAATTTACCAAGTTGTATATCTCCCGAGTTATGATTCTCTACAGAGAATATGTAAATCCCTGACGAGATTGCCTGATTTGCTCTGGAGATTAGATTCCAGTCCTCCCATCCTTCCAATTCATTGTCATGTTCAATGGTCTGAACAAGATCACCACTCAGTGTATAAACCCTTATGGTGCAGTGGACAGGGAGATTTGTAAACTGAACTCTTCTATCTCTCTCTGTCCAGCCCGCTGTTGGGGCGTATGTTGGAACCTCCCATCCATCTTCTGTATAATCAATGTCACCACAATATGGATTGGGTACAACCGCAACCTTCTCGCTCCTCCCCGCAGCAAACCCCGGCATAGCCTCTATCAGAGAAGCAAGTATGCCACACTCCTTGGGTCCAGTGAGTTGTACGGTGTCCGGCAGGTCATAGGATGTTACTGCATAATAGTAATTGATACAATTTACAAGTCCGCTGTCAACATATTCGTGCTGTAATCCCGTATTGCGTCCGTACCAATCTATCTTATCAAAGTCTGCAATCAGTGTAAAGGGACCGTCCTTGTTTCTGGATTTGTAAACCCTGTATCCTTCAAAATCCATTAATATATCATCGACCCTCAGGGTATCTTCAAAGTATTCTGGACTGTCATCCCATGAAAGTGTAATTTTGTGGTTGTCAGGTATTATAGTAACCTCTGGGGGTGGTGGTGGAGGAGAAAATTTCAAATGCCTTTCGTTATAATAATAATGCGCATATTCCACATTTTCGTATAGGTCGATTTCATGTTCACCACCTACCATTGCACATGCTACAATAATCATAGAATCTGGCTCAAGAGTATATGGACCAAAGGCAAGAGCCCACTGTACATCTCCTACCTTGCTCTGAGTCTCATCTGGTGGGTCTATCTCTCCCACAGTCATAACCTTGTATGCATATTCATCTGGTCTTTCCTCTTCCTCGTCTACCCCGTAGTCCCAGTCCCTGGCTGCCTTAAATGTAATCACTTTATTATCTATATCTGGTGCATTTAAAATAGTCCAACCTATAACACTCTCTGCTGTTCCATCCTCACCACCTGGTGCATCTGCTAATACTGCTACTCTTCTTTGCTCATTATACCAACAATGGTCGTCCAGTGAAATCTTATCTCTCTTTTCCCATATTGAACCTGTTACATTATCTAAATCACCGGTCTGGAGGTTGCATTGATAACCTATATAGAAGTTCTCAATTGTATTACTGCAGGTATTCTTTATGTAGCATTCAAAAAATATTATATCATCGATATCCGGATAGCCCCATGCATAATTTAACTGCCAAATATCTATTCCCATTGCACGGTGTACATGCATATATGGAAAGGTATCTCTATCAGAGTAATGTGCCAGAAAATCCATTTCTGATAATGGTTGATAGCTTTCACCAATTATTACTCCACCCGTTCCACAGATTACAGGCGCATAGTGTTCCTGGATTAATGGGTCTACCTCCTCGCCCATCTTATATTCCCACAGGCTATCGTAAAGGGCGCTATCAGGCCACAATTCGTGCCAGGGGTCTGCCCCAAATCCTCCTCCTCCATTTGATACACAGGTATCATTATTCACGACACCTCCGTATACAAAGTGAAAGCTATCAAGAAAATCGATGTTTGAACCTGCTGGATACTCACAGCGATTTTCCGCTACAAAACCCCAGAATGAGCCTATCATTCCCATGTTGGTAACCCATACTTTAATCTTAGCAGCTTGTTGAAGTTTCTTCTGGATGTTTTCTCTTTCCTGAGCAAGACCGGCAGAAACTGATACTATTAGGAGTAATAAGATAAATTTTCGCATAATTTCTCCCTGTTAAAAACTGGGTATTGTGAAAAATCTCTCAACCTATTTTTCGTAATCTATAGTTCTCAAAGTAATTATCAATTTTTGATTGCTTCCCCATGATTCTTGTAGGGGTCGGATTTATCCGACCCGTTTCTTTTGCGGGTTCGATAAATCGAACCCCTACATTTTCACTTTCATATTCTTTTCCATACGGATCCTTCGGGCGTATTATTTTTCACAGTATCAAAAAATAAACTTAATTCCCAGCTTAATTTGCCTTGGAGCTTTTAACCTTCCTGGATCCATCAAATATTGCATCCTTGACCAGGAGTATATCTTATGAGAACTGCCATCTGCATCACCATATTTATAGGATTCACCTGTATATGGGTTAACCGAATTTACATTTTTGTTATTCCATAGATTTAATATATCTACAAACAACTGAAGATTACCCTTTCCTATAGAAAATTCTTTCTGTAGATGAACATCGACTATGGATGTAAATGGTCGGCTGCCCTGGTTTTTGAGTGTGGGGTCGTCTTTTGGAGTATAGGGTAGACCTGAACCTAAATTCCATAGGATATCTAATCTCCATCTATCTGGTAACCTATCAAAAAGGTACTCACCTTTTGATGCCTCAATGCTTATATTAGCAACAATTTTATGGCGTCGGTCCCAGTCGAGTCTGGTTCCACGAACTGGTATCCATTCCCAGCCTTCGTAATATTCCATAAATTCCCATGAGGAATAGCCAACACCATTCTGGTAGGTATATGAGACACTTCCTGATGTATATTGTGAGTAACGTTTCTTTAATTCAATCTCTATACCACGGGCTCGACCATATCCACGATTAACCCATACCCATATTGGTGGCATACCCACATTCATCAACCCTACATAATCATACATATCTTTATTAAATAATTTTATATAAGCTGCAAGGTCAGGAGCAAATTGGTGTGAGAAACCAAACTCATACTGGATGGTTTTTTGCGGTTTCAGGCTCGGATTACCACACCATGTTCCTGTCCATGGGTCCCTAAAAAGAAACTGCAAATTAGGAATCTGCTGGAACCGTCCATAATTGAAATAAAGAGTGGTCCTCTCAGTAATAGGATGTGATATTCCAAGCCTGGGAGAGAAGAAGAATGTTGGTTCTAATTCCCATTCCAGCCCAGTTGCCTTCTCCCACTGCTTTTGGTAGAGCGTATCACCAAGAATTGCCTCACCGGGTGTGAAGTAATCGATTCTTGCTCCAGCGTTTACAACGAGACCAGGAAGTTCAATTTTGTCCTGTAGATATACAGCACCTAACCATGGATGACCATGCTCGAAGACCCATCTATATAGTCCATATTCCGGGTATGGTCCGGGTCTCTCTGTACCTGGAGAGCGGAATGAGCCATAGTATTGAATGTTTGTATATAGGATATCCTCGTAATCTATATTGAATCCAAATTTTATGAGATTGCGGGGATGAATCTGTGATGTAAAGTCAAATTTTGCAGTCCATACCCAGGACGAATCATCGGACCAATACTGGTATACACCCTCATCAATGAACCCATCACCATTTATATCATAACCCCACCCTGTGTTTGATACATATTCACTATCAGCAATTACAGAGTCAATAGCTATACTATCAATAACAAAACTATCAATAACAGTACTATCAGGGAAAAGCCACACATTTCCCCATTCATATTCCCATAGAGTGTCTTGCCAGTAATATTCCCAGTGCCAGAATTCAGGTGGTGTCCTGCCCCATAAGTCGTCATGAGAATGGGTGAAAAGATGACCAAGGTGGATGGCATAAAATGTATTTTCTGACAGACTATGGGTAAAGGATAACACACCCTGAGAGGTCATTTTGTATGTGTTATTTGTTGAGTCAGGCAGGTTCTTCCAGTCCCAGTTATATCCTCCCCATTCATGTCCTGAATACCAATGGTATCCCCTACGATAGCCTAAGTTGAGCTTATAATTGGGAGAGATATTATATGTTAGCTTGAGATTGAAGTTTGTTGAGTTACTCTGACGGTCATGGTATTTTATCCCAATAAATTCCCGTTCCTCTCGTGTTCTGTGATTGTCAAGATAGCCATCAGTAAAGCTTCCACTACCTGAGAAGAAAAACCTTACATCAAAAGGCAGAAAAGGAAGAGTTCCTCCAAATGCGAATGCAGCATAATCAGTATTAAAAGAGCAATCCTTCGGAGATAGATTATCTGTCTTATAGAGTAACTCACCTGATAACTTTTTACCACCTTCCCTTGTTATTATATTCACAACACCAGATTGTGCCTGACCATATTCTGCATTGAATCCGCCTGTAAGCATCTCCATCTCCTTAATCGCCATAACATCTAAATCTAATGCTGCAGTTGATCCGTATATTGGATGTCTAACTGCAATCCCGTCTATATAGTAGACTGTCTCAGATGTTCTACCACTCCTTATATGACTACCAGTTACACCTGGTTGGAGTCTTACAAGCTCTGTTGACCTCTCAATATTGGGTGTTCTCTCTATCTCATCCCTTGATGCATATCTTACAGATGCTGTTACATCGTGCTCAATCAATGCCCTCTCGGCAATAACTGTAATACCAGGTACCTCAATCATTGTTGGCTTCAGCTCAAAGTTTACTATAGTTGTTCTGTCGAGCTTTATTCTCACTTCCTCAAAAGTTACAGACCTATATCCCATCATCTCTGCTCTAACTGCATACTCACCGGGTGGAAGTTGAATGACATAGTACTCACCATAGTCACTGGTAGCAGCTCCAAATCTTGTATCCAGAATGAAAACATTAGCGCCTGGTAGTGCCTTTTTAGTTTCTGAATCGATAACCTTTCCAGCGAGCTTACCAGTCACCCCGGCATAGACTCCTGTTGTAAAAAGGATGAAGAAAAATATTGCCTTTTTCATAACACCCCCATAATAATATTAAAAACATCTTTTGACAGGATAAACAAGATATACAGGATAAAGAATTTATGTATTTTAACAAATTTAAAGAAAAAAATAAAAAATCTTGATAATCTGCGTCCTAATATGGTTTATTCACCTAAATAATCCAGAATATAATCACAAAGTCCTATTGCCCCCTCTTCCTTTACATAATAGAGAGGAAAGTCGAGAAGAACTGCATTATAGGTTGTGCCCTCGTATCTTGTGCCGCAGGGTTTCCCCTGGAAATCTGGATTGGAAGAGGAGGAAATAAAAGAAACAAGAGGATGAGTCCAGCCGGTTCTCCCCTCAACAACTCTTATATTGGGTAATCCCTGAATATAATGAAATGCATATAACTTTGAAGAATCTAGTACAACTGTATCTCCTTGTCCCCATATACCTCCCTTAAAGTCATTGTTACTATTGAGTTCACTTGATTTTATATGAAGATGATCATATGCAAAATCCCCTGAACTGTATTCCACATGAACACTGGAGTTAAATGAGTGCAGGATTCCCCAACCTGAAAGGCAAAGATTTCCACCAACCACCAGATAATCCCCTATTATGTTTGTATGGTTTGGAAAATTGTGGTTGCGATCATCTGAATGCCATATAACAAGTCTATATTCTCCAATCTGTGTTTTATCAGGACATCCTGAGGTAGCGTAATCCCACTCATCATATGTATGTCCTGTAAAGATATACCTATAGAACGCATCTACATCTTCGTCAGTTGGACTCTCAGGAGCTCCGCTTCCATCCTGTGTTTCGTCTATAATAAGTATTGAAGAGTTAAAAGATGGCACAAGAAGAAAGATTTGAATCTGTGCTGGTGTATCATCCTCAACATTTGTATTATCCTTTGATTTAACCTCAATTGTATGAAATCCTTCATATGGTTGTCCAAAGAGATTGGGATTGACATATATTGAGGTATCCATCCTCCAGGAAGACCATTCTCCCCCATCTACACGGTAAGAAAAACCGATTATCTTACCCCCTGAATCAGGGTCCCATCCAGTAAATATAAGGGGTACACCGTGATATGTATCTGTTGCATAGGAGAGGAAGAGAAGGGTATCTCCATCATTGGGTGATTGAATCTCTGTCTCAGGTCTCTCAACCTGTTTGGTGTAATAGAGTCTTGTATCAGTAGGTGACCAATCACCCCTATTATCCTTTGCCATTACCTCGAACTTCTGTAAATTCAGAGTATCAGAGGATTCAAATGCAACCATCGCCTCGCTCTCCTCTGTTTCTATCCAGTCTTGAACAATGGAATCTCCGAGGTAGAGATGATATGTAGTATACCTGTATTTATAGAGAACAGGATATCCGTCATTATCACCTGCATTCCAGGTAATCGTCAGAAGTGCAAAGTATGAAGTTGTTGAGTCATTAGCTGGTGGTAGTTTAATCTCAATCCATGGAGGTTGGTTGGGTCCAACTGCACCTTGTTTGCGTTGACATCCAATAAATATAATAAAAATTGTAATTCCGATAATGAGTAACTTTTTTCCCATCTTCACCCCTTATTAAAATCGAAAATCAAAATGCAAAAATTAGAGTGCCTAAATAGGTTGTTCTACCTCACTAAAATTATCTTTTTTGTTGCCTTATATCTATCGGCTACAAGCCGTGCGAAGTAGATTCCGGAGGGAAAATTCATGTTATCCAATCTTATAATATGATAACCCGCTTCAAGTCTATCATCCACAAGTGTCTTTACCTCTCTGCCCGATACATCGTAAACCTTGAGAGAAACTCTCTCTTCATTTGGAATACCAAACTTGATGGTCATATCATTCCTCGCTGGGTTTGGGTAAAGAGACAGAGAATGAACCATGGGGATGTTGCTGTACGCAGTCTGGGCTCCGCCCCCATGATGGACACCTTCGTACTCATATATATAAATTGCACTTACCACAGCATAATCACCAATTATCTTTTTTATCCTTACCTCTATCTCTCCATCTTGATATTTCCATATGGGGATAAGTCTTGTTATCGTCTTTGGCTTTCCAGGCCTAACCGGTGTTGCCCCCAAAGGAATTCCATCTACCTTTAGCATCTCTACCCACGAGATAAGGGTATCCTCACTCTCATGATAATAAGTCACTTCAATCTGGTACTGTTTCTCTGGGTTTAGCCCCATCGAAGTGATATATCAACTCATCTGGATGGTAATCCACAGTCTGGTATGCCCAAAAGCCGTAAGTTTTATATCCCTCACGCTGCACTGTATGGACAGAAGGAACAGATTTACCCGCATCCATCTGATAGAGAGGAAAGGGCTCGATAGATATACGGGCATACTTGGGTTGTATTCCATTTGCTGCCTTCTCTGTCCACACATAGTGAAGTTCTGTATCGTTCAACTTTTGTGTATATAGGGCACTCGGATACATAGAACTCCCCTCTCCTCCAGTGAGACCGTAAGAATAGATATGATATCCAAACTCCGATGGTAGATAGCTCATAATCTGGTAATTCGAATCTCCCACCTCCTCTGCCCAGATTGGCATTGGCCCTGCAAGGGTGGGAAATTTCGCATCTCCCAGGGTTGGAAGAACCTCTGTATGTATCTCTCCAAAAGAACCAATGCAGGCATATTTGAGCGTAGAAGAACCAGATGCCTCTTCTTCCCATACCGCATATATCTTACCTCCAAAGGATGAGATAGAGGGATGGATGGAATACTCAGGAGAGTTTGAGATATTTATTGGGAAAGACCAGTCTCCGTTTTCTTCCTCTGCATAGTATATCTCTCCGTCCTTATCATACACGAGCGAGACCTTACTGCCGTTCAATACAAGTGCAGGAGATGCTGGAGACCTTGCCGCGCTGAATTCATCAATGAGTATTGCTTCTTCGGGTTCTGGCTGTAGGCAGTTGAATGTAAGGATCTTTGCCCTGTATAGATTTTCATCTGGATTCTCAAGCCATAAAATATCACAAATATCATCCTTGATAATCATAGAGGGTGCAGTAATCCCACCAATTGGTTCAGAGGATAATAAGTAAGGCATCTCCCATCCAGTATCTGTCAGTCTTGAAAAATAGAGGTTTCCATATCCATCAGATTCATAGACCCAGGAGAGAGCGGGTTTGTTGTCGACAATCCCAATGGTGGGATATTCACCAGATGCGATAGCAATGGGTGGGAAGAATGTCTCATAGTCATCTGTGTATGTATACCAGACAGAGCCGTATGCAGTATATGTGATATGGATACGACCGTCTTCATCCATAATAATATGCTGTCCATTGTTGAATGCTGTAGCATCCTCCCTGTCAACATCAGCTATGTAGAGGTCTCTCGGAGGCATTCCGAGTGTGAGTTGGTTAGAAGGACAGGCTGCTCTATCATAGAGATAGGCGATTACCTGATATGTTCTTTGTTCCCCTGGTTCATATGGGTAGTAATCTACAAAACTGGTCTCAATTCCTGTGTAAATAGTGTGCCATTCCCCTCCGCGATCGCTGAGCAAACGGTAGAAACGGAGCGTGTATGGGTCGGGATTAAAGGTCCAGAATAGATGGGCACGATAGACCCCGTGTGATGGTGATATATAACCAGACAGAACGGGAGGTCCTTCAAAGACGGCGATCTTCGTTTCGGAGGGCTTGTAGTTGTGTTTTGTAACTGTAGTGTATATCCAGCCCGTATTATCTGGTTTGATTGTGAAGTATGCCTTACCATCGACATTTGTGTATGCGGTCGCAAATAATATCTCACCTTCCTTATACAGACATACATAGGCATCAGGTATTGGAGGACCACTTATATGATCTGGCTGGGGACCTGTATAGGGTTCATTGGCGGAGACTACAATATCGCTGAACTCACCTGGTGGAATCTCGTTCTTATCCGATCCAGCCACCATTCTTTGAGGCACATCAGTCCACATATCCAGGGAAGGGTCGCCAAGGATGTTCATACGGAAAATAGTTTCTTCTGCAAACCAATCAGAATAATATTGCCACATATACCACTTTCCGTAATCACACGCTGCCTGAAAGTTGTAGATATGTTCTTCACAGATTCCCCTGAATACCCCGACAGCAAGAGAATCATTTGTCCCGCCCCAAGTGACATCAGTAGCTCCGTAGTATCCTGCTGCCCCTTGAGCCTGATTCACAAATGTTTCACCCATACAGTAAATTCCATAAGGTAGATTAAATGCATTTGCCAGACATGTGGGTGCGATTACTATTGGAAGTTTTCTCCCATTTTCCAATTGAGATATATGACTGGTGTTTATATATTCGCGAACATGACTGCCCCACCCACCGGGAGAACCGTGTCCTCTAAAGCTGAAGAGACCACAACCATCGTTTATAGAAGTCATAATTGGCTCTGCGGAAGGGGGATCGAGTATTATCTCAATATCGGTGTAACCATAGTTTTCCACAATATCTGCGATTTTGAGGGTGGTGGTGTAAAAATATCCGGGGGCAGTCAGCCCGGTATATGATTTATACCAATCTGTTTCGGTCATATACGGGTTTCGCTCATAGTTCATAAGCTTGATAGCCATCGTTGAACATTCAACAACAGTATTTGCAGGAAGTCTCCCTATATAAACATCAGAGAAGATGTCATCGCCTCCAATCAGTGAATAACAATGGTCGGTAGCATATAAGTTATCAGGCACCCAATCAGAGCCAGGACGACGCCCGCAGGCAAGAAGCTCTACATCACCAACAAGTAAAACATACTCAAGTGGTGCAAGCCAATTAGTGTATGCCCACTTGATGTAGTTGTGTATATCAGCACTATCAGGTGCACCTGTATTGATATCCGAGAATTTCACAACCTCTGTCCGGATTCCCTTTTTGTGCTTCCATTCAGCAAAAGGCAATACTGCATCATAGAAGTTATCGTGAGTGATGATGAGATATGCTCCCTCACCAGGAGGACCCTTTGGAGCAACAAAGTCGTAATTGATAATAAAATCTTTGTATAGTTTATCGTAATTAGGGGTAGGTCCCGGTGATTTATCAAGCACATTTTCGTCGCTCGTTCCAGAATACTCAATGGAAACCTTAATCCGTGAGTATGCTTTCAACTCTCCAGTAACAGGATTAAACTGTATCGGGTTACAGTGGAGTTTAACAATTCTGTAGTCTCGCCATATCATAGGACCACTTATATCAGCTACTACCTCAGGATAGAAACTGTCCTGGGAATAGGCTGTAGTATCAATCACAAACTCTGGTGGTTCCACTCCCATCAATTCTGGAATTGGCTCCTGGACAGGCCAAATATAGTACCCTGAAAGAGTGTCACACTCTACCTCAAGAATATTTAGCTCTACACCCTTTGAAGGGTCTACTGCAACCGTTCTGTTTATCACAGGAGTCTGGGGCTTGCCCACTTCACCCGGTATGCCTGCTGTGGAAACGCTTACTATCTGGTAGGTAGTCCCATCAACGACAGTGTCTCTAATATCCATTCCTGGAACAGTAAATTCCACAATTGTATGGGAATCGTTAGACTCAAGGACAGTTGTTTCTGTTGTTTCTCCTGTTCCAAACTGGACCCAGGTAGCCCATGCATAACTTGAAATTGCAAGGGCAGTTATTATACAACATCCAAGAAATTTGGATTTCATATCTTCTCCTTTTTATATATAAGTTTCCAAAATCACCTTCCTATCATAACCATCTTTCTGGTTATGGCATACCCATCTGCCTCTATACGATAGAAATATACACCTTGGCTCCCCAGTTTATCTCCGTCAATGGTGAGGGTGTGAAATCCAGCACTCTTATGACCCAAATTCGTTCTAAATACTACCTGTCCGCCAAGATTAAAGATGCTGAAGGCGACTTTGCTATTCCTCGGCAGAAAGTAACTAACCTCTGTGTTCTTAATGTTCTTAAATGGATTTGGCTTGTTCTGGAAGAGGTGTATATCTGACAATAGGGATGTATCATCCGTTTCTATGCCAGTAAACGGGATGAAGTTACCGTAAATATCCAGACTGGTATCAGGAGATGTCAATCTCTGGTCTGACCAAACTACAAAATAATTTTCATTACCATAACATATACCGGGAGAGGCATCTCCATAAAATGAGAGGGGATCTTCTGCCTGAACCCTAAGATTGGCGCCAATGAGTGACCCCGAGAGTGACACAAACTGGCCATAGATTACAGCAATATAGACTCGCCAATCAAGCCATATAACAATGTGGTTCATTCTGTTTGATGCTACTGCGCAGAATCTCTGGTCGGAGGTATAAGTAGAAATAGGAATCTCTTCTCCTACTAATGTCCCATCCTGGGAGATAAGTTGTCCATAGATGTCCCATTCATATCCCCCCCCGCCTCTTCCATCATCCCATACCACAAGATAATTTGTCCCATTCCATGTTACATCAGGAGATTGTTGCCATGTGAAACCGATACGAAAGCTGGAATCAAGAAGAGTTCCTCCATAAGATAGCCGTTGCCCCCAGATTCTGCCATACCAGTCAGCCCAGACCACAAGGAAGTCTTCTCCATCGGATGCGACACGAGGAGCACCGTAGAAAAAGGCACTGTCAGCGCGTGCCACAACTATTATGCTGTCACCAAGCCCTCCATCCGGTAATACAAACCTTGCAAGGATATCTTGCCGGGGACAAGATGAATCTTCAATGAATACCTGTGCTACAATAAGGTAATTCTCCCCATTCCATGCTATATCCTTAATACCACAAAAACCGAGTGTATCATTTTCAGGAATGATGCAAAAACTACCACCTATGGAAGTTCCATCCTCAGAGATTAGTTGCCCGTAACGACCCCATGCCACAAGATAATTCCTGTCCCCCCATTCAACTTCTGGAAATCTTCCTCCAGTAGATATATAGAAATTATCCCCTATAAGTGTGCCCTCTTTTGAGACAATCTGACAGCCAATACCATATCCCTCCCGTCTATCCTCCCATACCACAAGGTAATTATTACCACTGAATGCTACTGACGGGGCAACCTGGTGCTCTGGTGCAACAAAGATGGGTATGTCCCCTCCTATTAGAGAGGAAGATGTGAATAATAATATAACGCCGAGCACTATTTTCTTCATAATTCATTTCTTCATAATTCACAAAATAAAAAACTTGCTCACTCCCTTGTAACCATCCTCATTAATACCCTGCGCATCATCTGACACGCAGGGCATAACTAAACGAACCTTACAAACCCCGCATAAAAGAACACGCAAGAATGAATAAAAATATCTCCATATAGAAGAACCGCTCCAAAAAAGATATTAGTATTATTACTACAGCCTTACGCATGTTCGCCTTCTTCTTAGTTAGAAAAATGTAGTATATAACCACTTTCCCCCACTGCCCATGCATTATGACGACTTACTGTATAAACAGAATAAAGGGCATAGCATATTGCATCGTCATACAATGTCCACTGTCCCTCTTTATAGTGGTATATGGACCCAAATCCAGTACTCCCGTATACTGCCCATCCTTCAGTGCTATCCATAAACGAAATACAAGATACAGAGTGGAATATATTACTTCCAAATTCGCTCCATTCAATGCCATCATAATGCAAGATAGGAAGAAGTCCTTTTCCCTCTAATACTGCCCATCCATTTGTGGGAGAAAGAAAGTAAACCGAGGAAATTGATTTCCGGAAGCGAGGAGAAATTAGAACCCAGCTGCCATTTAAATAATAAAGGATACGCCCATCACCTTCTAGTCCTGTCCACCCCTTACAGCCTACCACCCACCCATTTCCCGAAGACAGAAAATGGAGAGATTTCCAAAGAAGGGTAAAATCCTGATAGGCAATACTCCATTCACTATCATAATGAATTATTATCCCAGAATCGCCTACAGCATACCCATCGATTTGACTTAAAAACTGCACATCATTCAAGTCTACATTCACAGGAGAACTATCACTTACCCATACAGAACCATTCCAGTATAGTATTGTTCCATTATTACCAACTACCCATCCATTATCAGCATTAACAAAATATATTCCGTTCAACTTCTTCATCGTAGAACTTTGGACTGTGTTCCACTCGCTTCCATTCCAGTGAATTATCACTCCAGAATCTCCAGCTGCCCAGATGTTATTCTCAGAAAGTGCAAATACTGAATATAAATCCTTTGCAGTAGGGCTTTCCACCTCCTCCCAGACAGATTCAGTAACTGGGTCAGTGGGCCCCTTACATCCCCCTATGGCAAGGGCTACAAAAATGATATACAATGGCACTGAGATTCTCTTAAGCATTTTACATCTCCTAAAGTGCGAAAATTAGAGAGCGAACTATTCTATCTGACGAGAATAAGTTTTTTGGTGGAGTTATAGTCTTCAGAGAGCATCTGGCAGAAATAAATCCCGGCTGCAACCTTCTTTCCATTCTCATCCCCGCCGTCCCAGTTTATCTGGTAGAAGCCTGCCTCTTTTTTCCTATCCACCAATGTTCTAACCAATTCTCCAGCAATATTGTATACATTTAGAGTTACATAACAAAAAGCTGGCAATGCGTATCTTATACTCGTTACGTGGTAAAAAGGATTGGGATAACACTGAAGTGAGAAACTTATATTTGCTATGATATCCGCTGTTTGGTTTCCTCCACGAGAACCACCATCTATTATTTCTCTCGCCCAATTGCTCAATAAAAACTCGTTTGGATACTGCTGAAGAAACAAGAGGAAAATCTCCCTTGCCTTTTCGTCATCATTCAGATAAAACTTGTAAATCCATCCCATATCAAAGAGAGCGTACTTACTTGACTCTGTGGTGGGAAATCTTTCCAGAATCATCTCGCAGCTCACAATAGCTCCGTCATAATCGCCTTGCTTCAGCAAAATTGGAATCACAAGCTCTAAAGATATACACCCAAGTAAGGCATCAGGATAGTTAACAGTAATCTCTCCAAGATAAGGCAATGCCTCATCTTCACTACCCATTGCCCAATAACAGCAAACCAGGTGATCCAAAGAAAACTGTGCCACCTCTGAATCAGGGTAGTTAGTAATTACAAATGCAAATTCCCGTACCGCTTCCTCATATTTTCCCTGATAAAATAGCTCCCTCCCTCTTCTATTGTGTTCTTCTGGTAATGAGTCACTTTTCTCTCCAGATGGCTCACCCGTGGAGATTTGAATAACACTAGTATAATCTCCTTTTCCCCACGGGTCGGAAGTAAGATATGGATAATAATAAATTGTCTTTCCTCTGCCCAGATGGGCTATCTGCCTTGCATCAGGTGGGTTCTCTCCCCACCAGTTACAAATTGCATAGATATTATCGCAATCCAAGGCTGCGAGAACATCAAAACAAGGAGGAAAAGGACCATGAAAAGAATTCATACCACAATTAGGATTACCATCAGGGTCGGGATAGTAGCCTATATTTGGTTCTGAGTGATACTTGCAATAAATGTTACCTTTCAAACCGGAATAGAGATAATTTCCTATATAAGGCTCGCTCTCATTAGGTGGACGGATATTTGGATCGGAGTAATTGTCACACCAGATTTCAAAAGAATCAGCATGCATGTCATTTCTATATATCCAGGTATTAGAGTATGAGGCTTTATTACAGCAGATACCATACCTATTACCATGTATGGTATTATCAAAAATATGAGCACAAGAATATTGACCACCCGTACCTTGAATAACCACGCCTGTTCCCTTATACCAATTGGAATAATGATATCGATTTGTGGAGATTTCGTTATTATAAATATAAGGCGGATTATTACAATTAAGAACAAGAACGCCTATCTCTCCATCAGTAGGAGACTCACCATTAAATATTGTAAAATTTGAGATAGAAGCAGAGCATCCATTAAACAATACAGCAGCATCGTAATTACCCGATGCAGTGAATCCATAAATATAGGTGTTATCTTTGGACTCACCCACAACATCTACTCCATCTTTCATGCTAATTCTTTCAGAATATCCACCAGAATGCACATAAACCATATCTCCACTGCTAGCCGCATTTATCGCAGCCTGAATGGTAGAATACTCCAAAGGAACATGAATAACATCTCGAACGTAAGTACTTCCCTCATAGGGTAGAAAATTATGTTTAGTAACAGTTATATACATAGGTTCAGATGTAACATTTAGAGGCACTTCACATACTGCTTCACCACTTGCATTTGTATACTTGGTCTCGTATATCTCCTCTCCCTTCCAGAAGCACACTAAGGCATCCTGAACTGGATTACTACATGGAGGATATGGATATTCACTTTTTACAGTTACAACGACTTCAGAATTGTCGAAAACCGTGTCAGGATGTTCAACACAAAAACAATTCCCAAAATCTGTCCACATAGGCATTTCTGGATCACCGAAAAGATTGAGCTCGTATACACACCATCTGTAATATCTGTTAGTTGAAGCAGTAGGGACAAAGAAATCTTTAGCTTCGGCAAGCGTTTGTCCAATACGATAGAAATCCTCATTAAACAGTTCTCTAAAGAATCTGATACTAAGCTCATTAGAAGGGCCAAGAGGGGGAGGAATTGTTCGGCCCCAACCAAATCTGGAGTTTAAACAAGCACCTACTGTTCCACCAGATTCATTATTCATTAGATGTTCAGCGTAACAGTCGTAGTCAAACGCTCCACATAGACAGCAAATACCAGTATGTACACCGAACCTATTACCACCGGCTACTAAATAATTGTCAATATCCGCACTTGTAATTGGATCACCAGATCCAGCCATTACCCTATCTATATCACCGTGTCCAGAATAGTGACAAAACCCATATCCGACTTCCATTGAATCGATCGTTGCAAGATCATCGTAATTCCCAAATTCATCATATAACTTGGCATCGTAGTAATCAGCTGGATCATCGTTTGCTATCGTATCATTTGTCCAGTAGCCAGGGTGCCAAGGGGTCAGCTGTTCTGATGGAAGAAGCATTTTCTCAAAATACCTACTATCTGGATTCTTTTCATAAATCAAGACTTTATTCACAAATCTCCCAGCATAATAATCACTACTAACGGCTGCTCTTCCCACAAAGACATCCGAATACATATCTACAGTATCTGTTAATTCACCGTATACACCGTCTCCATCAGCATCCCAGTCTCCATCAAGATCAGAAAAATAAAGATCAGTTGGTATGGTGTCTTCATCGGGATAAGCCCCTACATCACTATGAAATATATATGTATCTCTTCTGGGGACTAAGATACCACTTTCATCATCGGCATCTCCTCCAAGTAAGAAGTAAAAAGCTCCCCAAGTCGAGTTGGCATCAATAATGAAGTTTCTTATCTTTTCAGCATTGTCACTGCCAGTATAATTGCTATATATCGAATCGGTGGTCACAACTTTTGCTTGAACTCCTTTCTTGGTTTTCCAATTAGCGAGATTCTGATAAGTTGAACTAAATTCAGGTATAGTAATAATTACATAATCGTAATTATCAGGAGTAGTAAATCCAATCGGAGGTGTCCATTTTTTCACATCTTCTGGATTGATAACCATTTTTTCAACCATTTTACCAAAGACTTTACTCTGTTTCTCAGTTTTCGTTTTTATTGGGTATTTCCCTTCCTCGTAGTAAACCTTGAAATCAATTCGAGAGTAGAAAAGAAGCCTCTTCTCAGCCGGTATATATTGAACTGGATAAACAAGAAATCCAGCGATTCTATAACCTGCTTTAGAGCCAACATGAGAACACTCAACCAATACCTCTGGATAAGGATTAGAGGAAGAATAAATTTCCTCATCAGGTTCGGCAAATGGAAGATTCAATCTAAATGAAATAGGCTCCATTGGCTGTACTGGGAAGATGAAATACTCCCCAGGTATATCTTCTCTCTCAAACGATTCTACCTCAACTTTTGTAACAGTTGCACTAGGTGGAATAACAGTCAAGGAAGTAACCTGAGGAAGCATCGGCTTTCCTATATCACTCGTAACCCCATGATCTGCAAGAGTGACTATGTCGCAATCCTTAAACTTACTGAACGAAAGAGCTTCCTTCGAAAAAGTGACCGAAAGCCTTAACTCCCCTCCAAACCCTTGCATTGAAGAAAAGAGCAAGAATACAACGGCACCTAATTTATAAGCAATGTATCTAATTTTTACCTCCCTTCTGGACTTAGATGGAATATTCTACCACCTACTGCCCATCCCTCATTATCGTTAAGTAGATAGACTGATCTAAGGTACACATCATCTAACCCTACATCATGCCATTCAGAACCGTCGTAGTGAAGCATCTTATCTCCAACTGCATAGCCATTTGTAGGGCTTGAAAAATCCAAAGATCCCAAGAAAGTGCGTGCACTTGCTTTTACTGTTAGACTCCAACTTTCGCCATCATATCTAAATATACGTGAGGCTGGAAAAGAGATTGTACATGAGGAGCCAACCACCCATCCCTCCGAGGGTGATGTAAAATAAACAGAGGCTAAAGTCCATCCAGGATCCTGCAGTCCTAAATCGTGCAAGTCTGCTACTATGCTCCACTCGGTGCCATTATAATAGAGGACAACTACTCCTACTCCGAGATCACCACCTACTACCCAACCATTATTAGGAGATAAGAAATAGCAGTCAGAAAGGGGAATAGGTGTTGGGCTCTCAACTTCACTCCACCTACCATCGTGATAATGTAATATTATGCCACCTGATATACCGCAGCCCCCAACTGCCCATCCCTCTTCAGATGATGGAAAATAGACGGAATATAGTCCTTCGGACGTTGGACTTTCTACTTTATGCCAACTATTACCATCGTAATGCAGTATTGTACCAGACCTATTGTAAGAACAACCCCCAACAGCCCAGCCATCATTAGGTGACACAAAATAAATGGAGCTGAGATGAGCTTCTGTTGGGCTCTCCACTGTACTCCAATCGCTTCCATTCCAGTGAATTATCACTCCAGCCTCGCCGACTGCCCAGGCGTTATTCTCGGAAAGTGCAAATACTGAATACAAATCCTTTGTAGTAGGGCTTTCCACCTCATGCCATTCAGAAGTAGAATCTGTAGAATCGGAAGTAGGATTGGTGAACCATTCACAACCAGTCAATAAAGCAATTATTACTACCACTCCGATGACTTCCATTATTGGGCTTTTCTTGAGCATCTTACACCTCCTATTTGTTAAAATCGACATCTATAAGATCCTTCCAAAGATAAGAGAGCATTTGTTGATTTGTTACTTTGTAATTACCACTGCAGTAAACGAAAACAAAACGACACTCATGGGCCCACCTATATTCTGGATGGTCATCAATTAGGAAAAACCAGCATTCTTCTTCCACTAATAAAAGTTCATCTTGACAATCAGTTGAAAGTGCATAAACTGTATCTCCCTCATTCAATCTATACTCCAATTCATAAAGCTTTATTCCTTCCGTGTTGTTATTTAACACATTGCAAAGTACTACTCGCTCGGCTTTCTCAAGCAAGATGCATCCTTCTTCACCCGTAGGGGCTACGCATCCCATCACTCCCAAAACTACCAACAACCCTAAAAATATCTCAAGGCACCTCATGCTTTATTACCTCTTTGTATAGAACCCTTTCAATAATTGCCTTCTTTTACCTTTCATCCTTCTTTGAAACAGCATTAGAGACCAATAAATTATAATTATTAAATTTTTACTATTCTGCCCTGAATGTTGGAATGAATTCGTAGGTATCGAGTTTCCTCTTTAGAGATGATGCTGCATCAAATATAAGGATTACATTGGTCGTATCATGTTCTGTAATATTGAACATATCCGGAACTGTGATAATGGGGCTTACTGTATCAGACAGCTCTACTGGAAACTCCATACCACCAAGAATCAGAATGTTTGATGTTGTAGTAGTTGTGTCAGGTTTATAAGTTGTATCACACACAGCAGTAGTATCCCATGGAGTTTGTGTCGTATCAATCCAGATTTCAGTAGTCTCTATTTCAGCAATAACAGTATCCACAGTCGTATCTATGACAGGTGAAGTAAAAACTGTTAGACTGATTTCTATAAACTCTTCAGGTGGTAGCCAGGTTCTGCCTATCTCATAGATAATAAAGGAGTCACCTGAAGACTCGAATGTATTGATGATACGGGTTTCGTCTCTATAAGCACCGAGTGTATCATATATGACTGCATAGTCATCATTTGCCCTGTAAGCCCTAACATCATTAATCTTTATAAAAAGGGCATCTCCATCAATAATACCAAGAGAATCACGTGCAGAAGGTTCGGTGGTGACCTTTAGAGCGATAACTCCTGGGTCAGGTGATGGAGAAACAGGGGTTGTACAATCGAGCAGAAATAGTAAGAGAAAAAGGGGGATAGTTTTCAATAATTCTTTCATTCTTAACCTCCTGGTATAATGTTCATTATACCTGATTACCCAGATATTAACTACACAACACCTTTAGTTAGGAAAAAATTACTCAGATTAATTTACAAATCTCTTTACCTGACAACTTTTATTACCAAAATTAACTAATAACCCAGTATGAAGTTCAGAAGCCTTTAAATATGAAAGTAATTGATATCCAAAGACAGATGCTATATTCCCTGTTAAAGCTTTAATTTCAACAATTACCTCATCTTCTATAACTAAATCTATTCTGAATTTACCAACCTGCTTATCCTGGTATAAAACCCTAAATTCTTTCTCTGTCTGATATAATAATCCCTCATAATCAAGTACTAATTTTAATGTATTATGGTATATCTTTTCATTAAACCCGGGTCCTAACTCACGGTGTACCTTAAAACAGCCAGCTATTATGCGTTCTGTAAGTGGATCTCTATCCTTCATCTGTGAAATCTCATTTTAATCAATGTAATCAGATATCCTGATCTTTATAGGATGTCTCTTCGTAAAACTTAAGTAACAATTTTGGACCCAGATTTTATAAGTCAAGAAAAGCAGTGGCAAGCCACTGCACTCCAAAATCCAACTACAGGCACATGGAGTGCATAAGCTTGCTGATGCAATTTAAAAATTGAAATGCTTAACGCTAGCTATAATAAAGACTTATCTACCTGTTGGTAGTAAGACAACCATTATTAAGATAATCTTCATTACTAAATTCCTATTTATCAATCAAAATTATTCTCTAATCTCCCTATTTAAGTAACTGGTTTACTTCAAAAGTTATATCTTTTGCTGTTTCAGAGGGACTCTTCTTATCAAGGAAGAGCTCTTCAAGGTGTTGGTTAACAATATTACCCATTTCCTCCTATTTACAGGACTCCCTTATTATTAATTTTGTTGACAAGGATACATTTCGAGGCTTTTCCCTGTTAAGAATTGAATTTATTAGAGTTTCTGTGGCAAGAGAACCCATCTCCTGTTTGGGTAGGGCTACTGTTGAGAGAGGGGGAGAGGTGAATGAGACTGTATCAATATCATCAAATCCCACCATAGCAATATCTCGAGGGACTCTAATTCCCATTTCGCTGCATGCCTTGAGAGCACCCATTGCCATAACATCATTATACGAAAAAACTGCATCAGGGAGATTACCCTCAAAGGATTTCATAGCCTTATATCCACCTTGAAAATCAGGGGATTCCTCTTTAATTAAAGAAGAATCAAAACTAATCTGGTTATCCTTTAATGCCAGTTTGTAACCCTCAAATCTTCTATAAATAGTATTCTTCTCCATTATACAGGTAATATAAGCAATTCTACGACAACCAATCCCTATTAGATGATTTACTGCTTTATACGCTCCTCCCATGAGGTCTGCCATTATGGTGCTCACCCATGGGATATGGTACTCTTTTTCAATCACCACAATTGGCAGTTTCTTGGAGGATAAAATCACATCTCTCGTGACCACGCCTCCAATTAAAATTATACCATCAACCTGTTTCTCTGCGAGAAGGTGGAAGTCAGATAATCCGATTTCAGGGTCGTCGTCTGTATCACAAAGAATCGTATTGTAATTATACTCCTTTGCCCTGTGTTCAATTGCCCGAACAACCTCAGGGAAAAAGGGATTTGTAAGTTCCGGTATTATAACACCAATAGTATAGGAACGTTTCGTTTTCAAACCCCTTGCCAGTCTGTTTGGTCTGTAACCCATATCCTCGCATACCTCAAGAATTCTCTTACACGTACTTTCCTTAACAGGGGCAGTACCATTTAATGCTGCTGATACTGTGGATACAGAGACTCCTGCAGCCTTTGCAACGTCTTTTATAGTAGCCATATTATTCGTAACGTTTCGATTTTCTTTTATAAATTATAATATAAAAATAGTAATTTGTCAAGAAAAAAGTTTACTTTTCAGAATTTTTTAAGTTTAATTTACAAGCAACTCATTTATATCTTGCGTTATATCCTTCGCCGTCTCAGAGGGGGTCTTCTTGTCTAAAAAAAGTTCTTCAAGGTGTTGGTTAACAATATTACCCATTTCCTCCCACTGTGGTGTAACGGGTTGTAATCTCGCATAGTTCATAGTTTCCAAGAAGACCTCGCTATTTTCAGGTAATTCCTCAGGGGAGAGAAAAACGGGTGAGTTTGCTATATCAACCATAGAGGGAACTGCTAAACCAAGTTTGCCAATCACATTATTTCCACCTTTACCTGAGAAAAATCTTACAAGTTTGTATGCCTCTTTCGGGTGTTTACACTGAGAGGAGACAACAAATGCTACCGTAAAGAGAGGTGTTACTCGCTCTTTCTTCTTTGGTAGTGGTGCTACTCCCCACTTGAAATCCATTATAGTTCTATATCTTGGAACCATCCATCTACCATACATAACCATACCAACCTTTCCAGTTGTAAATAGGTCCCTCTGAGCTGTCTGTGCAGAGGTTGGTGCAACTTTGTATTTATATGTAAGGTCATATAAAAATTGTAGTGCTTCTATTACCTCTGGAGAATCCATAAGACATGTCTTTCGGTCCTCTGATAGAACACTTCCACCATTCGACCATATCCAGGGGAAGGTCCAGACCCAGTTTGAAAAATTCCAGAAACCAAATATATCAGGTTTACCATCTTTATCTTCATCCTTTGTAATTTTTACAGTAGCATCAAGAAAATTTTCCCATGTCCACTTCTCATCTGGATAGGAAATTCCTGCCCTGTCAAACAAATCCTTATTATAATATAAAACAAGTGGACTCCAATCTTTTGGTATTCCATATAGATTATCTCTATATCTAAAACCGGTTAAGAGTTCTGGAAAATATTCACCAGGATTCCAGATTGTATCTTCTTGTAAAAACGGTTCAAGATTCATAAGTGAACCCCCGGAGACATATGCTGGAAAGTTCTCTATACCCATATAGAATACATCAGGTGGTGTGCCGCCACCAATCATAATCTGAAGTTTGTCAAGATATCGATTAGAGTGAATGAGCTTCAGAGAAATTTCAGGATTCTCAATCTCGAACTCTTTCTTCATCGCTTCAACAATCCTTATCTCTTCAGGACTTCCCCAGAAGAGAAGAGATAATTCTACCCTCTCCTCCTTTTTACCGCAACTGATGAGTAACAAAAAGGACAGTAGGAACAATAATTTCTTCACATTTCCTCCTATTTAAAATATTACCTTATGATAAAGCAGTCCACTCCAATGAAATAGCTACGTGATTCAGGATTTTTATCTATGATTTCAAGTCTTAGTTCATGCTTCCCCTCATCAAGGAATATCCTGCCAAACTTAATCTTTTCACTCCTTACGACTTCTGAGTTATAACCATCAAAGGCTTCACCAAAGGTTTCTCCATCTATATTCATCTGAAATATTCCATAATCGTTTGCCTTTGTGAAGTAACCCGATATTTCATAATTTTTAGATTCGGTTATATCTAATTCAAATACCACAAAATCACCAATAGAGTCAGAGGTATAAAATAACTGTTTATCTCCACTCCAGATTCCCTGCCACTCCTTACCCCAGCTTCCTATATGTTGAATCGATGCCCTGTCTCCAGATGACATAAATGGAGGTATGTTGTCCTCACCCTCTATTGTTCCCTTTGTTTTTACCTCAAGCGGAATTATTTTGGTAATGGAATAAGGTCTATCAGTGCGTAATGCCTTTACCTTTAAATCATATCTTTCAGGCGGCAATGATTCGAAACTACCTTCAAATGTACCGTCATTATCAGGATCTAATAGTTCTATACTATCTTTTCCTGTATTTGCACCAACTTTAACCTTTATAACAGGTTTTCCTCTCTCATTAAAGACATCCGCAGTTATTTCTATATTCTCATCTTCTATACCTGTATAGTAATCTTTTGTTGTAAGATCCCATCTAAATTTACATAAGATATCGATATATCTTACTGGAATCTCAAAATCCTTTGAATTTGCTATTAACTCAACTGTATGTATACCAAGGCATAGTTCACTGAAACTACCCCAGTGTGTTCCCAAATTATCGGTATTGTTAAGCAATATTGTATCTGTATCAAGAACAGCTTTTACATTTGCCTCCTTTATGATATTTCCTTTACTATTCAATGCCTCTTCTACTACCCTGCAGGTTATGGTAGGACTATCTCGCATATCCTTCTGAACTATAATAAGGGGTGTTGCGTCTATCATCCCGAGGTTTGTAGGATGTATGGTAACCTTAGTTGATGTCTTTAGATTACCCTTTTTTGCTGTTATGAGAATCTCTTCCTTTTCATCGAAATCTATAGGAATGGAACAAGAGTAAAGGGGGAAAGACCATATGGGATTGTCCTTTCCTTTTCTGGTATCCTCACTTCTCTCAAGCCTCTGGTTATGGAAAGGGATGGTTTTTCCCTGGATGTTAGCTGTAATAGTTGCACCTTCTACAGAGTTTCCATCCTCGTCATAGAAAAAGACTGCAAGATAAGCGGAGTTACCTTTTGCTGTTATAATCTCTCCATATAATGGAACCAGCATCTTTCTATCCTTTGGTGTAATTTTTCCATAACGTGGGGCAAGCTTGAGCCATGTCTCTTCTGGTCGATTGAGAATCCACGTGTAGTATATCTCCTGATGTTTCCATTCAAAACCGTATTCTCCCTTCTTTTCAAGTCTTGCATTCTCAAGCATCTCCTCATCTGTAAAGTCTGGAAGAAATGTTCCTGGTAGCTCTTTCAAAAGCAGCGGCATGTTATTTGCCATATGGTCACCATGCAGCATTTCAGTATCCATTTCACACATATAAAACATAGCATCAAGATTATGAGTAAATTCATGCACAGAAAATCCACTCATATCAGGACCCCATGTTAGAGCAGAAACTGAGAAAAAACCAGTATTTCCCGGGTCTCCTATGAGTGAAATGGAGGTATCCGGTCCCATAGCTCCACCACCATAAATCTGGAAGGCATTCCATGGTGGAACAAAGTTTCTCCATGCATAGTAGAGCATCACCGAACTATATTTATTATTGGATACCCCCTTGCTTTTCAGATCCTCTTTTAGGGTCTTATTGGGAGAAAAGTATGTTCCACCATCAGACCTCACACCTATTTCTTTGGGAGAGAGCGTTCTGTCGATTTGAACGAAATCGATATTCAAATTCAGCAAATCTCCGAGATTATGATCGTACCAGTATTTGAACTTTGACATTTCCTGATGGAATATCTCAATCTCAGCGGGTGTAAGAGTCCTTGTAAATGTGCTGGTGTAAAGAACGGCAAGAACATCCATATCAAGTATATTTTGTTGAGGGCTGAGAAAGATGCTTAAAGTAAGGATAGTACAGATAACACTCATTATATACCTCCGATTTTCAAATATATCAACTGTTACATATGTAGGGACAGATTCCTATAGTATCAAATGACACCTGGTTCAATTTTACCTGATTTCTTCAGAGGAGTATAAAATCGTAGGGCAAGGCTTAAGCCTTGCAAAAGCAAACCTAAAGCCTGCCTGCCGGTAGGCAGGGTTTGCCCTACATTAATAGGTTAATAAAGGCTTCATGATTGCCCTGCTTACAAACAGGTGTCAAGCAAGTCATCATTGCTACCTGTAATATAATAATCATGTTCATCCTGTGATCAAATGATACTATTTCGATTTATGCTATTACCTATCTTTTGATATATGGATTTGCATGGTTTGAAACCCCGACTGCCGTCAGGCAGGCGTGCCTACAAGCTTTTAAACAACAGAGAGTAAAGAGTTTTTTTTCTTCGTGCTCTCCGTGTCCTTCGTGGGTGAATATTTGTTAGTTTTCTGACCTTTTTCTGAGTAATTCCCTTTCTTTTCAATTTAAAGTGATAATTTCGATCTTTATGGGGAAGGTTTCCTGAATCCAGTTTACCTTTTTACCTCTTCCGATCTCCTTCCCATCCGCCACAACCTTTATATCTTTCCCAAGATAATCTCCATAGAAAGTAACAGGTAGGTCTCTATCTTTTGCTGTTAAGAGGAACCCATCCTCTAATACATCGCATCTTATGCCTTTTCCAAGTGTGGCTACCCTCATTTTATTAAATCCAAAGGTGTACTCTTTCAATTTTGTATGACAGAATACTCCCATTTTTTCTGTTGTCATCTCCTCAGAGGATATAGGACAGATAGTAAGACGCTCCTGTGTGTCAAGAAAATCTATTCCTCCAAGAAGTGATGTTATCATATCTGTCACAAGCCCGTTCCATCCAAAAAGATAGGCATATCCATCCTTTGATTTCTTCCCAATCTCAGGGTCATAATTCTCAGCAAATCTTTCTCGACCATATTCTTCCTGTGCAGAATTTAATACAAGTTCTATTGTCTTATTTATTAAAACTTCTGCCTGGTTGTAGTACTGGTGTCTTACAAGTCCTCTTGCAAGCCACCAGTTGACACACATCCATACGGGTTTACGCCAGCATACCGCTCCCCATCTTGTTCCATATGCTGGGTCGTCTTTTGCAACTGTTGGTACAGGATACGGTGTCCAGAATTCATCCGAATTTAATAGATGTTTTACAAGATTCTCTTTTTTTTCATCAGATAGATTGTCTAAAAGGAGGGGTAGTAGGCATTCAAATGTCTTTATCTTTATAAGATTATGTGAGTCACTTCTCCTCGGGAAGAAAAGACCCGTTTCTGGATCGTAAAACTCATTAATTATTTTTTCTTCGATCTCAAGTGCTTCTCTCTCGATTGGCTCATACTCCTCGCCGATTAGTTTTGCCATCCTGACAAGATATCTCTTATCGAGTACAAGAAATATATTAAGAGCAATGTCCTCGACAGCCTCTCCTCCTGCCTCATCCCAGTACGGTGAATCATCTACACCACTCTCATACGAGTAGTTGAATCCATATAGATTCCTGGAGGTATATTCACAAAATCCATCTTTATCTCTATCCCTTTTTTTGTACCAGAAGTTATTGAAATTTTTAAGTCTTTGATATACCAATTTAAGAAAATTTATTGCCCTCTCTTTATCTTCGAAGTATTCCTTTGCCTTATAGATGATAAAGGCATCCATAGAGAGAAGAGGAGGCTGGGATATCTTAGGAAATAGTGGTTGTTCTCCATTAGATAATATACAGATTGGGATAGAACCATCCTCCCGTTGATTATCAAGGTGAGTAAGGAGTGCACCCTCACATATTTTATAATCACAGGTTGGGATAAGGGGAACTGTGAGATAGGCAGTATCCCATACCCACACTCCCCGATAACAGGGTTTTGATGGAAATATTGCAGGATGGTTTATACCTGGTGGATTTTCTACACATGGCTCCACCTCGTTTACCTTTGCTATGTACATTCCATAGTAGTGTGTCTTCTTTAAATTTATATTGTTCGTATTAAGTAGTTGAAAAGCAAAATAATCGTTCCATTTTTTCTTTATTATATTTAGGATTTCATATCTCGACAGGTCTTTCCAACTTTTTATATGTTTTATTACCCTTTCCTTTTCTCTATCAATGGATATAAGCATGGGAGTATCTATTATCCTACCTTTCTGGCAGAGAAGACGATATGGTTCTTTTTTTTCTCCAATGAGAGCAGAGTGAATATCTGAAAATATATCACAGGTATCAAAAATCGTTTTAATACCTATCCAGATACCAGTTTCCTTATCTAAAAAGAGATATATTCCATCCTTTATCTCTTGCTTCAGTGTTTCATTTAAAAAGGTAAAGATGGCTATCTCACTATTGCTCTTTATACCGTTATCTGTATAACTCACAAAAAAGGTGTTCGCATCTATCATCGCTCCTGTAGCAGTTATTTTCGTTTCTTTAAAGGAATGGGTCTTTGAGCATCCAAACGGCATCCAGGTTATTTTATCATACTTTCCATACTTTACTTCTTCTCCATTTACAGTTGCTAATTTTGCTGCACAGTGGAGAATAACCTCATTACCATATTCCTTTACCTTATATATGGTTGTTAACCCCAGTCCTGCCTGCTCATGACGATTCATATCACCGAGATAGTGTGATGGTTCAAAAGATACAAGAAGCCAGGGGTCCCTTCCTGAAGATGAGTTCTTTACAGTAAATGAAAGAAGGTCACAGATATCCTCCATATTTACCTCACTTATTTAATACAAATACTAACTCTTTCCTTTCGTATTTTTCTTTGGTGAAGACCATACGAACTCTTATTATTCTGTTTTTCTCACCAATAATTTCACCGCCCTTTATTGATGTTATTTTAAATGGTAGAAATAGGCTAAATTCCTGATCTCCCTTACCATCAACTATTATGTGGAATCTATCGTTTTTAATAAAATAATCTACCATTTTAAGACTTAAGGTTTCGTCACCGATGTGGGGATTGGCAGATGGAAAGTTAATATTAATCCCGGGTTCATACTCTATTATAATCTCAGTCTCTTCTTCAAGAAGTATGTCCACCAGGCAGTGTACATCGTGTGGTGTTCTCTCAACATTGAATTCGATATCCTTTCCATTAACGAGAACCCGTAGTATCTCTGCACCAATTCCAAAGGCAGGAGAAAATTTGAGAGTGTAAATTTTATCCCCTTTATTTTCCACATTCAGATGGAGCAAACCATCCTTTCTCTTAATAAAGAAATCAATAAGACTATTTCCAACCTTGAAATTCCTTACATCGGCATATTCCCACTGATATGGAATATGGGGAGTGAAATAGATAATTTTCTCAATTTCATCTGCCTCGAGCCCAAAGAGCCCCCTTATTATTGGAAGTGTAATACCAACAGAGGAGAATATCTGATGGGGGACGGATTCATTAAGTGGTATATAGGTGTTACCGGATAGAAGTTCTGGTGCAAAACCAGGTGCATCAATAAAATTAAGTCTCGAGTTTGCTATCAGATGTTCAAATCCCGCATAAGGTCTATGATACTTGTATTCAGCAAGTGCTACATATCCTGTAAGAAACGGCCATACAGTGCCGTTGTTATAGCTAAGTGGATCATAGAATCTGCTCTCATTTGAGATAGACCTTATTCCCCAGTCTGTACTCATCTTAGAAGAGGAAAAATTGCATAGCATTTTTTCTGCCTTAGTTTGCTCTAAGAGTCCAAAAACCATAGGAATAGATGCCCAAACAGATACCTCATCAATAAATCCTTTTTCAAGTATAGCAAAATTGAAAATTTTCTTACTTTTATTCCAGAATTTGTTATTTAAGTTTTGTATTGCTTTTTCGTACAATTCGTTTGCATCTTCTAATAACTCCTCATCTCCAATAATCTTAGATAGACCTCGTATGGTCTCAAGTGCCTTTGTCCATATTCCAGCAAGGTATATATCAACCTTCATCTTCTGTCTTAACGGACCCGTTTCGATCGCAGCAAGACCTGCAATAGTATTTTCCATAAGACCATCTCCATCGGTATCTGCATTCTTACAGTAATCATATGCCTTCCTTACTGATTCCCAGATTCCTTTCAAAAAAGTTGTATCTCCTGAACATCTAACATAGTCACCAATCGATACTATGTAATAAGGAGTAGTTTCACCATGATAAAAACCATATCCATACTCCTCAAACCATGGAATCATTCCACCACTCTGCGATAGCTCATGCATGATCTTACCATCTTCTCTTTGATATTTTTTGAGAAAGAGAAGTGAATTTTTGCTGGTCTCAAAGTCACCATATGAATTCAATGCAAGAGAGGCAAGAAGTGCATCACCACCAAAGAACCATGCAAAACCGGGTCTTTCACTCCTTCCAGATGTGTTATAACCCGCTACAAGCCCTGAACCAAGATGAGGATTTGTAACAAAACCCTTATCGATTGCAACCTTTGACCATTCAAAGGATAGATTGAGTAGAGAATCAGGTGTGTTTATTGACATAAGTTCGTTCTTTAAATCACTGTAATGTCTTTTAATCATATTATATAGATTGTCTATTTGCAGTAGAACATCCTTATATGTCTTCTTTGCCTTATCTCTCCCATCAACACTTGATGTTACTATAATAGGTATCCTGTACCTCTTTTTGGGTTCTATTTGAAAGGCAATCCTGCTTGGCAAGTCTGGAAGGTTATGAGCAGGACCAGATGATAGATTTTTTGCATATGGAGAACCTATAATTGCTCCATATCTACCTCGTGCTTCACCTACTACAAAACCGGGTATTCCCTCATCCCAGTATGAATATTGACCACCCAGACCTGCAGGCCACATAGGTAAAAGGTCGAGATAAAATCCAGCAATCACTGTAAGGGGTTTTTCTGATATAATATCAAGAAGTACAATACATGCCTCTTCATCGAGTGGAACTAAAAAGGTCTCTTTCATCGTAAATGACTGGTGTGCATATGTTATGGTTGTAGCCTCAGGTGAGCAGGTTATCTCTCTTGCAAGTTTTAAACCAGAAATCTCATATCCATATTGGGGCATATCAAACGAAAGCGTGAAGTCATGGAGAATCTTGAATGGATATATCCACATCTCACACCTTCCATCCTGGTAACCAAGAATTGAAGCCTTCTTACCTGTGGCATCAAAGAATGTGCTGGGATTTACCACACTTGAGAGGGATATATCTTCAATACCCATTATTAGGAGGGGTAAAAAAAACATCATATCAACCTCCTTATTTTTATCGCGACTGGGAAGTCGCTCCTACCAATCGCCCCGCCAAAGGCGGGGCTCCTACCATTACATTTTAACATTAAACATGTAACATTTCATCTATCGCCCCTAACCTCTACTCGCTACTCACTACTGGCTACTCGCTACTTTCTTATCATTCGACAATCGTAAATTGTACGAACGAGTATTGTTCAAATACTGTTGCCCATTTATCCTTATTCTTCTCTATATTTTTAAAAAATATCCTGAATGCAGGGGTTTTGCCACTCTCTGTTACAAGACCTATCATATCATTTCTTGATATGGCAATCTCGATGGAATATATTCCATTATCCTCTTTACCTGAAAAGAGTATATCGGATTCCTTTATAAGCCTTTCCCACTTTTTAAGGTAAAATGGGTCATTATCCCAGAGCTCAAAGTCGTGTTTCTCACCAGGATGCATATTCTGGTTATATCTCCGAACCTCATCTGTGCAATCGAGTATCTTTACAAAAGAAAGTGAATCCGGGGAGAAACAGATTTTATAATTATCTCTTGAATGCCACCAACCGTCTCTTTTTGCATCTATATACAGCTCAATATCCAAATATCTATCAAGTTTAAACCCTATATATAGACAATCCTCATCCCAGTTCATATAGACCTTTGCAGATATTTCTGTATTCTTAAAATTAAGTACATCTGTGACCAACCCCCACTCATCTTCAATCTCTCCATCTATAACCCTTGTCCCTTTAAGTATTGCCTCATTTACTGCATAAAGAGATAGGTTATCTACATTATCAGATACTCCATCTCCATCAGTATCCGAATATAATGGATCTGTTCCTTTATAGATACCTGCTGTAAACTCATAAAGGTCATCCAGTCCATCTGCATCCGTGTCCTTTTCAAGTGGAGAACTGCCAAATCGTTTCTCATCCATTGGGATTCTTTTGTCCATATCCGGGAACCCATCACCATCTTCATCCTCTGTCTCAATTATCTTACCCCATGGGGACTTTATGCAATCCCAATCCTTGAAGTCTCTTAGTATATAGGCCTGGAAATCAAAATGCTCACCATGTTGTGTTTGAAGGTCAAGGGGACGGTCTCCATGGGCCATCTGTGGACATCCACTCATAGCATAAATAAGGTCAAGATTATGCTGAAATTCATGGGTAAATATCCATGTTATAGGTGTATACACTGTGTCTGATTTATCAGGATAACGTACACCTGTTCTTACAGGGTAGGGTCCAAGGCAGTATGTAGACTTTCCAAGTATTTTCATGCCTCCGTAACTGGTTCCTCCACCTTCTGGAGGATATACATATGTACAGAAGATACCCCCGTACTCATTTTCCAATATACCATATTTCTTAAGGTCAGGTTCGATTATATCTGGCCATGGATAACCCTCACCTTTGAAGAAGTGTTCATCCCTGTACTCAGAAATCACCATATAATCAACATCATAGTTTATCCTGCAAAAAGAATTTCTCCACGTAAAGAGACGACCCAACTCAATACCCCTCTTTATTTTTTTAATTTCTTCTTCACTCAACCTTCCTCCAGACGTATTTGTGTATATCACTACAAGGAGCCTTATATTGGCATATCCTGTATATCCTATGGATGGAGGCTGTATCTCAACCTCTATCTCTTCAGATGGTATACCCTCATATCCATTTTTATCCATGCATCTAACAGTATATGAATATTTACCGGCGACAAGACGGTCATCAAAGGCAAATGTATCTCTTACTACAGCGATGGGCTCTGCCAAATCTGTTCTGTATACGCTATATCCAGATATATTCTTATATATAGAAGGTTGCCAGTAGAGCATACAGTTTCTACTGAGAGGTTTTGCACTGAGGTTTGTAGGACCTGGAATCATAATAGCTCCAGCTTCTGGAGAGGGTTCACTTATATCATTTTCCTCTATCTTCAACACTGAATATAAGTAAGAATTTCCATATTTGACATCTTTATCTATGTAGAATGTATCATCCACGGTTGTCAAATATTTTCCATTTCTCAACAACTCGAATCTTTTGCCAACCTTATTCCAACAAATAAGTATATTTTTACTGTTTACTTCAACATCAGGTCTTGACGGGGGAAGCGGATGGTCAAACATCTCTTTGCTACGTGCACTCATATTACCGTTTTCATCCATACATACAATAGTATATACATATCTTCCAGAAGGTGGATTATCAGTAAATATATTTTCCGTACAAATACCCACCTTTATAAAAAGACCCTCCTCACAGGACATATCTCTTCTATATATAATGTATCTTTTTCCAAGAGACCCCTCCCATTTGAGAATTCTTTCTTCACCCGTCTTTAAAATGGTAACGTTATTAGGTCTCCCGGGGTCGGAAAATGGGAAAAGTGAGAGAGGGTTATGAATATTCCCATTGTTTATGTCTTTCTCGCTTACACTGAATGATAGTACACCCTGTTCATTGGTTGCGTTACAGGTAAAGATAACCGTGAAGGAATCCTGGATAAGGTCAGTACCAAAATTCCCGAGTTCAAATCCATAATAACCATTTCCAGGTATTGGAGGGTCTTCACGTGGGCTCCACTTGGGGGAGGTTTCAGTTACTATGGTATCAATATCCCTGAATGCTATAAAGCCACACTGGGGTGGAAGGTGCGTGCAAGAACTGCCATCTGAATGACTAACCTCTCCCCAGTTCACAAAGAAATTTGCTACACCTATCTGGGAGATGAGAAAAAATAAAAGATACAGCATAATATTCCCCACCTTAATAAATATTAAATATACACACTAAAAAGAAAATTGTAGCCACAGATTGCACAGATTTCCACAGATTAAAGTATTTTTTAAAAAAATCAGTGAAATCCGTGGCTCACTTTTGATTTTTGCATTTTAATGGTAGCCGGTTTTCCCATTACCCCCTCACTTTTACGTCTTCCATCTACAAAGACTATAAATCTATTATTCTCAAGCTCGACCTTTATTTTATGACCTTTATAAGGGACATTATCTATCTTGAAGTAATGCAGTCCAAGAGGAAGTGGGTCTACTATCAGGGAATTATCATACTGGGGAAGAATTCCACAAACGTATTTTATTATGAGGTCTACAACCCAGGAGTGCTGATAGTCATTCACCCCTCTGTAGAGACAGGTCTTACCAGTATAAGGATTATAGTGTTCATAGGTATTAGGATATCTGATGTCACAATCAAGAAACATCATTTTTATAAACCTCTCTATAAACCATCCTGCTGTTTCTCTCAGTGTTTCATCAAACCTGTAGGCAACATTTGCAAGAGCCTCTGCTATATGAGAATTGGTCATAGGCCATACCCTACCATTCCATGGACAGTTCATCCTTTTTTGCTTCCATTCGCCAAATGGGTTTGCCAGAGATTCGTCTATTGATGTTGATGGAACCGGGAAAGGTGTCCAGAACTCCTTTTTATTAAGTAGATGCCTCCTGATGCCGTTTAGGTATCTTTTATTGATGATGTCACTCATGTATGGATAGAAGCACACAGCTGCTTTGACTCCTGTTCGTTTACCTGTTTTGGGATTAATATCAAAGAACATTTCTTCTTTCGTATCCCACATTTCCTTAAGGATAGCATCCTTTATTTTTTCTGCTTCTTCTTTCCATATTTTAGCCTCTTTTGCTTTTCCAGTTTTTTCAGAAATAAAGGATAAAGCCTTACGAATACCATATTGGTAATATGTTGCATCAATACCCTTTAATCTAATACTCCCATTTTCTTTATATATATCTGCCTTTTCATCCACACTTGTGTATCTTGGCATAAACTCCTGTCCTGTTTCCCACTGGTCAATCACATCGTATAGATGACTATGTTCTCTATCTCTTTCTCTATCGAAGTATTCGGCATACCTAACAAGAGATGGGTATACTCTTTCAAGAAACGAGACATCAGGATGTACCCTGAAAATTTCTATAATCATTGTCCCAAAATCGGCATGATAGAATCCCCTCTCCTTTATATCAATCGGGTATATGTGACCTGGATAGTTACCATTATTCTCCTGTTCTTTTACGAAGTTAAGAAAACTTCCCTCTGCAACCTTTGGGTTATCCATCCACCTTGTTTCAAGCATATGGCACTGTGCTGAATATGTTATGGGAACGCGAAAGTATGCAGGCCCTTCACAAATACAGGGGTGCGAATATGAATTTTGCATCATAAGTAATTTAAGACCATACCATCTATACCAGTAAAATTTCTCGATATATTTATTTGAACATTCAAAAGAGGGAACAGATTTGAAGAAATTATGCCAGTTTGTATCACTCTCATTTATAGGGTTATGGATTTTGAGAATATCTCTAACCTGACTTTTTATACTGCTTGAGTCTTTTGCTACTGACATAAAGATTTTAAGCTCGGTATCTTTCTTTATTTTAAGATGTTTGTGTAATCCAAGATAGAGTAAACCATCTAAATCTATTCCCCCATTATGAATCTCACAGGGAAGTTTACCATTAAATTTTTCATAGAAGGGCGTATATTCGAAAAATGGTTGATTTGCTGTAGTTTCGGATAGATTTGCAGAGTATGTTGAGTGAGTCATACCAAGGAATACGGACATGGTTACTGGATATTTACCCCATAGTCGTCTATCTTTTTTAAAGAGAAAACCCTTATCATTGTGGGATATTAATACAGTTTTATCATCCACTATATTGACCTGGGCCGTCCAGAGTATTATATCAATATCTCTTCCTGTATCATCTCCCTCAAATCTCAGAATAGAGGTAAGGGTATCTCCAGAAAGCATTGAATCTGTCTCCAATAGGTAAAGTCCATCTGTCAGCGAAAATTTTCTTTGAAGTTTAGAGGGTCTCCAGACCTTATACACAAGAGATGGTTTTATCACCTTCCCATTATCCGATAGAATAGTAATGGTATAAAGTGGTTTTATAGGTATATTATAGAAATGTGCTTCATCCCATAATCCAGGAAGATGAAGCCATTCAGGGAAGAGTGGGGCAAAAATGAGAGAATCGCCACCCCCAAGATACCACTTATCATCCCTCTCGAGTAGTTTTAAAACATCCATAAATCCTCCTTATCCCTTTACCCCGGTAATTACCATTCCTTTTATAAAGTATCTCTGAGCAAAGAAGAATATAGCAAGGCAAGGAAGCATAATAACGAGTGATGCTGCCATCATGAGATGTGGTTGAACTGCATAGAGCGAATTAAAATCCTGAAGAGCAAGTGCAAGTGTCTTTTTCTCTGGTGAATTCAGATAGATAAGCGGTCCCATAAAGTCGTTCCAGTTACCCATGAAAGAGAAGAGGGCAACTGTTAGAAGTGCAGGTTTTGAAAGAGGGAGGATTATTTTAAAAAATATACCAAAGTGGCTGCATCCATCTATCCTTGCAGCATCATCCATTTCAGTGGGTATTGTCATAAAAAACTGGCGAAGAAGAAATATGAAGAATGCACTACCACCTAAAAATGCAGGAACTGTCAATGGGTAAAATGTATCCACCCACCCAAGTGCCCTGAACTCAATAAATATAGGAATCATAGTCACCTGTGCGGGTATCATCATTGTTGCGAGTAAGATAACAAACAATGGGTCTCTAAAAGGAAATCGCAATCTTGAAAATCCATAGGCAACAAGAGCGCAGGAAAATACATGACCAGTCATTGCAAGAAATGTGATAAGGAGGGTATTCCCGAGGGCTCTCCAAAAGTTTATTGCCCTTAAGGCAGTAAAATAGTTGTTCCATTGCGGTTTTCTCGGAAGCCATGCCATACTCTCTGCCTCTGCATAAGTCTTCAGGGATGTTGTAAGCATCCAGAAGAGAGGGATGAGTATAATAAACACACCTACCAGTATTATGATGGTTGCAGCTATAGTCCATATTCTCCTCCGTGTTATTTTACTGTGTGTCATTTTCCCCTCCTTGCACCTGCATAATATACCCACGCTGATGATGATTTGAGGATCAAAAGTGTAAATACAATTATAATAATAAAGAGGACCCATGCAAGTGCGCAACCATATCCCATTCTGTGATATTGAAATGCCTGTCTGTAAAGGTTTAGAACATAAAAAAGCGTAGCATTGTTGGGTCCTCCACCTGTCATAATATAGGAACTCGTGAATACCTGAAAGGACCCAATAATCCCCATAATCAGGTTAAAAAGAATAACTGGAGATAGCATGGGTAATGTAATGTGTCTGAACTTGCTCCACACACTTGCTCCATCAATATCTGCAGATTCAAATAGATGTGTTGGTATACCCTGAAGGGCTGCAAGGTATATTATCATAGCTCCACCAACTGCCCATAGATTCATTATTATAAATGATGGCAGCGCCCAGAATTCTGAGTATAACCAGGTCACTGGAGAACTTATGAGTTCTAAGACTGGCATGATATGCAGCAATTTTAGAATTGGATTGAGGACGCCAAAGTGTGGGTTGAATATTTTCTGCCACAGAATCGCGACTGCAACGCCTGAGAGGATGGCTGGCATATAGAATATCGTGCGAAAGATGTTGATACCCTTTACTCCCTGATTCATAAGAATTGCAACGAGGAGTCCGAATCCCAGGTTTAGCGGAATGGCGAAGACAGTATATATAAATGTTACCTTGAGGCACTGATAGAGGAGAGGGTCTTCAATTAACCTCTTGTAATTACCTCCTCCCACAAATGCCGGGGGGGTTATAATATCCCACTTCATAAAACTCAGGAATAGAGAGGCTAAGATAGGTCCTATAATAAAGGCTAAAAATCCTATAAGCCATGGACTTATTGCAAAATATCCTGAAAGCGCCTCTCTTTTCCTTGCACTAAGGTTCATTTTCTCTCCTCAAGCATTTGTCGGTAGTGTCAAAAAACTTTTGACTATTTTCTTTTAATTTGTCAGCCTGGTTCTTGTAGGGGTCGGATTCCTGCCTGACGGCAGACGGGTATCTGACCCGTTTCTTTTACGGGTTCGATAAATCGAACCCCTACATTTCTGCTTTCATATTCTATTTAACATTACCCATTTGTCTGGGCTTATCAACCAGTACACTCTGTTCAGTGGGAATGTTTGCAACTGGGAGTTTATAAAGAATATTTTCTGTCTCCTGGCTGACAAGAATTTTAAATCTTTTAAAGAAAGGAAGTAGGTTTTCTCCTGCAGTTTCTGAAAGGAATCGTACTAATACGGAATTAGAGTGAAGTGTGTCTTCTTTTGAGAAGGTTAGCTTTCCCTCCTGAATGGCTTTGTATGTTGCCTGAAATAAAGGCCAACCATACTCTGCCCAGAGACTCTGTAGTATAACATGGCAGACAGAACCTGGATCATACTTTTCTCCTTTAAGATAGTTATCAACCTGTTTTAAGGCTTCATCGTATTCCCTTACCTGCTCAACAGGCCAGCCACAGTCTGCCATGGCATGCTGACGCAGGAATCCTGCATGACCCTCGGCTGCAAACCACCATGGAGCGTAAGTATCATATCCAAGATAATCTACATAAACGTTAGCCCAGCCATTGCCCAGTTCGTGCCAGATAATTGAAAGTGCTGGGTTCCCCTTCTCAATTTCTTCAAGTTTGAGTCCAGGTAATAGTGTAGCTGCAGCCTGGGATTGGTTCCAGGCAGTAAGTCCACCCCTCCAACCCTTCCACCACATGTCATCAGGTAAATAGAACATATAATGGTAACGTGGATGGTGCACATCTGGATTGTTTTGAATCTGATTCATCAGGTCGTTCAAACTATACCCCGTGTATGTTTGAAAGAGTAAGTATCCCTTTTCTAAATATTCTTCAATTAAGGGTCGGTAGGAAACATACTGTTTTGCCAGTTCTACGTCAAAGTGTTCAGTACTAAAAATAACCAGCGTATCCTCCCTGAATTTTATATAGCTGCAGTGAAAAACGCACATGTTCAACAACAGAATTAAAATACCCAAAACAATCTTTCTTCTAACACTCCCAGGTCTCATTTTTCCTCCGCCAGTAACTTATTTATCCCTTTAGTAATTAGACCAGCAATTTCTTTTGCATTCTTCTTCCCAAACCATAATTCATCGAGATGTGTCTCCATTATGTTACCTATCTCCTGCCAGTGTATTGTTCTCGGACCAAGCCTTGCGTACGAAATTGCATCAAGATATATCTCGCTATTTTCTGGGGATTGTTCTGGATCAAGAAAATGAGGTGAAAATGCAACTGATTTGACTGAGGGAACACCAAGCCCAAGCTCTGCTATAAATCTACTTCCTTCGTTGCCTGAGAGGAACTTAGCAAGTTCCCATATATCCTTTATGTTTTTACTTTTATTAGACATCACATATGCAGTAGTAAATATAGGTGTTGCCCTTATCTTACCCTTTGGAAGATGCGATATACCCCACCTGAAATCAGTTATTGTTCTATACCTCGGCACAACCCATCTTCCTGATATAATCATCGCTATTCTGCCTGTTGTAAAAAGGTCTCTCTGTGCAATCTGTTCAGGTGTTGGTGATACATTGTGTTTCCACCTGAGGTCTGCAAGGAACTGCAGGGCATCTGTCGCCTCTTTACTATCCATAACACATCTCTTTCCATCTGGTGAAAGGATGTCTCCTCCATTCTGCCATATCCAGTTAAAGGTGAATGTCCATCCAGTTGAAAGAAGGTAGCCAAACTGGTCAGCTACACCATCACCATCTATATCCTTTGTGCATCTCTTACAAGCAGAAAGAAAGTCATCCCAATCCCAGGTTGTATCCGGATACGATACCCCTGCCTCATCGAATATATCCTTATTATAGTAGAGAATAAGAGGAGTCCAGGAGATAGGAAGTCCATATAGGTTTCCTTCGTAATTAAAGGCGTTAAACGGGAGTTCAAAGTAGTCTTGCTCGTCAAAAAGTGTATCGGTTCTTTTCATTTCTTCAAACGATGCAAGTGCTCCTGCATCCACATATGCAACAAAATTGTCATTACCAAGGTAGAATAAATCAGGTGGTGTTCCCCCACCAATCATTATCTGGAGCTTATCCATATAATTTGCAGAGTGAATTGGATACACATCTATTTCAGGATGTTTCTGCTCAAATGCACTTACCATATTGTTCATTATATCTATCTCTTCGTATGACCCCCAGTACATTAACTTTATACCCTCCTCCTTCTTACTGCCACATCCACTGATAAGAAAAGTGATGCAAAGGGTTACTGATATTAGCTCTTTCATTTTCATATCCTCTCCAATTTATATCAGTAATAAAATTTAACCTACAAAGGAGAAAATTTTTATCTTAGTAAAATTATTTTCTTTGTAAATGTTTTCTCGCCATTTACTAATCTGCATAGGTAAATACCGCACGGCAGTCTCACACCTTCCTCATCCCTTCCGTCCCATATCACTGAAGAGTGATGAGTGATAAGAGAAGGGGGAAGATTAAAGGTGCGGGCAAGGCGACCGGAAAGGTCGTAGATGGACAAGGTAATCGGTAATCGGTGACCGGTAATTGGTTTGTTGTCTTTACGGATAACCGATAACTGATAACTGATAACTGTCTTTTCCCTGAAAGGATTTGGATATATCCTGAATATATCTCTCGTATCCTCTACATATTCCTCTACTTTAGTATATTCTTCAAGGTCTATGAGCATTCTTGCAACCAGTCCTGACCAGATGTACTGGTGGTGATGTCCTGCAGAGTAATAATCAGGACTATAAAGTTCCCAGAAATAGTGATTATTCTTAAGTTGATATATAACATTATCAAAGACCTTTTGTGCGATGTTCTCTGCCTCTTCAAGATATCCATAGTCAAGAAGCCCTCTGAATATGAGATAATTCCACTCTACCCATACAGGACCATTCCAGTATCCCATCGGATTATAATAAGGATCTAAGGCTGATAAAGATGGTATACCGTAATTACGCCAGAATTTATCAGGGTCTATAAGGTGTTCAAGTAAGTAATCTGCCTGCTCTTGACTGGCTATACCAGCCCAGAGGGGTAGAAACCCAATTATCTCCTGGTGCTTCAGGTCATTTGAACTAAAATAAGTAAAATCGTGGTCATCCTTATCAACATGATAATAAAATTTAGTCTCAGTATCCCACATATATTGATTAATAAAGTTAATCCTATCATTTGCTTCTATAGTCCAGTATTGATAATTAGCACTATCACCTAACTCCAGTGCCATATTGGCTAATGATTTTGCTTCTTTAACCAATAGACAATTCAAGTCAAGACATTCAAAGTTACTGGGCCATCCTACCTGGTCCCAGATAACCACTGCTCCGTCTCTTACACACTCAAGTACTGCATGCCCACCCCATTCACAAAGTCCGTCGTTATCATCATCTCTTTCTATTATCCAGAAATTATAGAACTCAACACCTGAATTGTATGCCTCCCTTAAGAATGTCGTATCTTGACTCACAATATATATCTCCCAATTCTCCCAGGAAAACCATGGAGCTGAAGATGTATAACTATTATTATACCAAATTGTTTCATTAAGGTATGGACCCACTCTATAGGGTATATAACCATCTAGCCATATGGGGTTACTGTTCTGCCTTTCCATATATACCCTCTGTGAGTTCATAGCACCCAGAGGGTTCATAAATACATAGGCTAACATTGAAAGACTTTCATGGAATACCTGACCTCCATGACCCCATCCCCATGTGGGTTCCCTTGAGAAAAGATAGTAATTGTAAGAACACTCCCCCTCCGGGGGAAGCATCAACTGATGTATAAGGGAAAAGGCACTCCAGTACATAAGCTCTTCATCAGGGGAGGAAAACTCATAACAAGGAATAGGGGAATATCTCTCCTCATTCTCAATAATATACGGTTCAAGAGGTATATTACATAAGGAACGGACCAAGGAGAGAAGACCCGACACACCTTCATCATAGGCTGTAACACCTCGTATTAATCTGAAAGAGACTGAATCACCAGAGTGTATTTTATACTCCTTCTCGAGTGCAAGAACCCTTATATCACCAGAGGAAATGTGATTTGATAAAGTACCATCCATAATATCACCGAAAAACTCTGTAGAATCTACAGATATAGCACCCACCTCAACGGAATGCCCACTTTTTACATCCCCATTACGGACTATCAGTGTGTAAATCCAGTCTGTGGAATTCTGTAAGTATGTATCAAGATAATAAAATGTCTCTAAATCTGATGCAAGTAAATCAAACCTTCCATCCTCATCACCTGGTCTTCTATATAAGTTGTAATATAAACCATCAATATAATCCCAGGATATCAACCAGCTTGTGGTGTCATTCAGGGGTACTGCCCTGACTCCTGTAGGTGGAGTAAGGTAAATATCCGGTGATAGTACCATATCCACCCTTACACCATCAGGGTCAGGAAGTTCCGTTATCATACCTTTCCCAATCCCTTCCTCCTCTGTTTCCAGACAACTGAAATATACGATAAATGAATCACCAACCATAGGGGGAAGATTGTCAAAATTACCAAGCTCACAACCCTGATATCCATTTCCGGGTATATTCGGGTCAGGGTCTCCCCATTTTGGAGCATCCTCTGTAAGTATCTGTCCGATGTCATCATTGAGATATACAACCTGATTTGATATAGGTGGAAGGTGTTCACAGGGAGTGCTATCTGAATGCTCAACAGTACCCCACTCAACACAGTAATTTGCCATCTTTAGCCCGGGACTACCCAGATAATTATATCCCCCAAAAGAGGTTGGTTCAGTATCCATAATATACACGTCAATGAGATGGTCCTCATAGGGAATGTTGTGATACAGTGTCCATCCATCAGGAGGTTCATAGTGAGAAAATCTGAACCCATCATCAACAAATGCTGCCTCTAAAACACCCTCTCCACCATATTCAAAGAATGGATATAGCTCGATAAAAATGGTGCTATCTCTATCATTTATTATACATATGTCATTCAAGACTATCCTCGAACTGTAACAGAGAAAGGTCTCTCGTATCCTTATATCGTCGTATGGTTCAAATTCAAATATGACCATATTTGCATAGGACTTCCTTACTCTTACATCCTGTATCATATCACTCAGTGTAAAGCGAATATTACCTTCAAGCCTGAATGCAATATAAAGATTACCTCCTGTATCAGTTTTAAAGCCAATCCCCTTATCATCGTCATGCCATATAAGGGAATACCCCTCATCTATAATAAATTCAGATGAGGACAGGTCAGCTGTATAGGTGGTATAAAGCGCATCCTCCCTTGTGGCGTTTAGGTTATATAAGGGACTGAATAGTACTATAAAAGACACAAAGATATGCATGAGAAAATAAAAGGGCGGCAAATATTTTCTTCACCGCCCCTCAAGCTTCATCTTACCTTACCAGAACGACCTTCCTGGTGGAGACCGCATTGGGTCCTAAAAGCTGACAGAAATAGATCCCCTGGGGTACAATTTCATAGTCGTTATCCATACCATTCCATGTTGCAGTGTGGGTTCCAGCAAATTTCGGTCCCTCCCATAGTGTTTTTACAAGTCTGCCCGTAATATCAAATATCCTGAGAGTCACCATTGACTCTCTTGGAATCTCATAGGATATGTTTATTATCTTACCTGGATTGGGTGTGATATTTGATATATGATAGTAGGAAGGTAGGTTGATTTCGTCCTCAATACCCACCTGACCTTTAACAACAGCACGGATAAAGAAGTCAGTACAATATCCAGTGCCCCACCATCCACCACCTGTCCAGCGTATGAAACTCCTCTCATATGTTCTATTAACATCCTGTCCAAAGTGTGGCTGTCCATCTGTAATGAACTCGTATGTTACATAGAATGGTTCATCTGTTACAAATAACTCTGGCACAATTGTCTCGAGCCAACCAGTAGACATAACTGGAATAAGAATTGGGGTAATGATATCGTTCTCCTCATCAGGGTATCCCGTTGCGGTATCTACGGGGTTTACATGCAACCTCAAGGTATCAACACCCGGCGGATTTGGAAGAGAATCTATATAGGCAAGACAGGTAACAAGTGTGCATTCGGATTCAGGTACGAGCATCGTTGCAAGTTTCTCGCCTATTGTCCCAAATGCTCCTCTACTGCTCATCATCATACCATCGTCAGAGGCGAGGAGGGATTCTGGAAGAACCTGAATTCCGCAATAGGTGGAGTCTCCAGCGCCCACGGGATGTGTCACGATCTCTCCCGAGTCATCCTCTGCCTCGATGTAGTATTTTATGGATGTTCCCGCTGCTTGGTTTGGAATGAATCCCTCGTAGTAGTCATCACCAATGGGAACCATATCGTCCGTCAACCAGCCCCCTCCGAGATCATAGTATACAGTTGCCGACTCCACCGCCGACTCGTCCGTAATTTTTGCGGTTATGGAGTAGGGCTCTGTAGTATTGTAGGTGTTACCATAGGGGGTGTGTGTTATAATGGGGGGAAGAGGAAATATCCTCGCAATATCGGAGATTCTCAGCTCGTCTATGAATCCATCAAGCCAGGAGTCGCTTCCACCACCGCCAAAACCGATGTTTACGGGCTGGTCACTAACATATGGTGGCTCATCCTCGTCGGGGTCAAGTTCCATTACACCGAGATAGAGGAGGGAATCGAACTCATCATGAACAAACATAATTGCCGTGTGTGGTGTCGGCACGGTATCGTATTCAAAGGCCATATGATACCAGGTTCCAAGTTGAAATATATCGGTGGGAGATTTAAATTCAGTCCAGACCCATGGACGGACAAAAAATCCCATACAGAATGCATTATCTGCCTGGATTAATACCCAGTAGTTAGGGCAATACCAGGCATACATGGTATCGGGCTTTGCAATCACCCTCGGGTCCGTCTGCCAGCTCTCGCCCTTTGTAAGTATATTGAGCCACGCCTCTATGGTGAATGTGCTGTATAAATCAAGGGCACCCGTATCCGGGTCGTCGGGTATGAGCACCCTGCTCGAATCAGTTGGGGCATCGTTGTCGAGGTAGAGGCACATACCCAACCAATCGAGTCCCGGAATGAAAGCAGCATTCCCATGCAGTTCTCCGTCTGGGTTTAGTCCAGATGCATCCTCAAGGTTGCTATCAAAGTGCATAAGTAGCCTTGTATGTTCATCTGATTCATATGGTCCTCCAATCCTTCCCAGGACAAGTAGTGGAACGATGAGAAGACCTATTGTTAGTATGATATAACCCCTCTTCATACTTACCTCCTTTTTTTGGGCTGTCATACTGTCAAATTTCCAACCACAAATGACACAAGCCTTACGAATTGCAACAATATTTTAATACTTTTTTATTTATATCCTTAAGAATATTCGTAAAATTAGTTTAATTGGTGCAATTCGTGTTTTCCTTCTCTACTTTAGCATAGACATCAC
>JAGMCL010000028.1 GCA_023129165.1 Caldifarciminota bacterium
ATTGCATGTAACGTATCTGACCCGTATCATCTTACTATATCGTCTGAGTATGATGATTCGATAGCAAGATTTTATATTCATATTGAGTCAAATGATAGTGATTATGTTACTGTCATTCCATTGACAATAAAGATAGGTCCTCCTACTGGAGTTTTAGATGAGGAAGGACATTATGTTTTTAAACTTGAGCAGAACTATCCAAATCCTATGAACTCTAAAACCCATATAAGGTTTCAGATACCATTAGAAAGTAAAGTTATGATAGAAATATATAACCTTGCTGGCATGCACGTAAAAACCCTTATTGATAGGAAGATGAAGCCAGGAGTATATACCCTTGAATGGAAGGGTAGAGATGATAATGGAAACTTACTCCCTGTCGGCGTATACTTTTACAGGATAGATACAGGTGTGAATAAAAAGACAAGGAAATTGATAAAATTGAGATAGTATCATATGACCACTTTTATCAAAATGTAGGGCAAACCCTGCCTACCGGTAGGCAGGGTTTAGGTTTGCATATCTGTCATTGCGAATCTGTCGCACTTCTTGATGGATGAAGTAATCTCATACCCTGGCAACAATGTTCTCTGTCATTGCGAGTCCGTATGGACGAAGCAATCTCATCTTGTAACAGCGTAAACGCTGTCACTCCTTTATAACATTGGGGAATATCAAGAGAAGTGACAGTCTTTAGACTGTTAATGGTATAAAAATAAGATTGCCACGCTCCTGTTAGTCGCTCGCAATGACATATACATAATAATGGTAGCCGCAGGTTCGGGGCACCACATCAAAGCGGGGTCGTGCGATTGACATGTATACACTTTAAAATCTACATTAGGAGAAATACTCTATGATTGGTCTAAAACATAAACTTTACTTTTTCATAATAACTCTAATCCTTTCAATTTCAGCTCTTGCAGGACCATTTGACCCAAGGTATCATACATACGAAGAGGAACTGATAGAACTTGATTCCTTGTGTAATGAATACAGCAGCATTATGATGCTTGATACTCTCGGTTGTTCATCTGTTGATAGTATTCCAATAATTGGTGTAAAGATATCTGATAACCCTGAAACATTTGAGGATGAGCCAAGAGTTCTATTCAATGGATTACATCATGCAGAAGAATTTGTCAGTACAGAGGTTTGTATGTATCTTATAAATGAACTGCTTAGCGGATATGGGTATGATACAGAAATAACCAGCTGGATTGATTCCATTGAGATATGGATAATACCCAACCTAAATCCTGAGGGACATAATGTAGCCATAACTGGTATAGATACTATCTGGAGGAAGAATAAGAGAGATAACAATGAAAATGGCCAGTTTGACACTGATTTTGATGGTGTTGACCTGAACAGAAATTATGACTTCAAGTGGGATATAGGTGGCTCAACTGATCCATCATCAGAATATTATAGAGGACCCTATCCATTTTCAGAGAATGAAACGAGAATAATAAGAGATCTTACACTACAAAATCAATTCATATTTGATATATGTTATCACTGTGCAAGAACAGGACTGATTGAGATAGTTTACTTCCCCTGGAGATGGCAGGGTGTTTTCAGTCCTGATAATGCAGTTATAGAGCCAATTGCAGATAGTGTAGCACGTAGAATACCAAATTTTGCAGGAACAGGTACATATACCCCTATGTATGCTACATTATCACAGGGTGGTTCAGCCAGAAACTGGTTTTATGGTGCCATGGGAACCATTCCCCTAACAATTGAATTGAGCGAAAGATGTTATCCTCCTGGTGAATATATTGATAGTATTTGTAAGAATAACATGGGTGGTCCATACTACCTGCTAAAAAAGACGCTTTCAGGGTCGGGTATTACAGGTCATATATGTGATTCCTTGACATATACACCAATTGAGGCAGAAATAGAGGTTCTTGAGGTCACAGACTCTATTATAAAACCAAGAACGAGTGAACCTGTCTATGGAAGATTCTACAGATTGCTTGTCCCTGGTGTATATAACCTGAGGATAACTGCGGATGGGTATGAGGAAAAGACTATTGAAAATGTTTTAGTGGAAGATAATGGATATACATATCTGGAAATAAACCTTTCAAGTGCTGGAGGAATAGAGGAAAATGAAATACACTCTGACTATTTGTCTATTACCCCAAATCCATTCATAGGAAAGACGGTTATCAGTTATCAGTTATCAGTTATCAGTACCACACCGATTACCGATGACCTATCACCGATCACCTTGAATATCTATGATATCACCGGTTGCCTAATTCGTAATCTTACGCCTTACGCTTCCCGCCTTACGCCTTATGAAGTAACCTGGGATGGTACTGATGATAACGGTGTAAGTCTACCCTCTGGTATATATTTCTGTAGCGGAGTTAGTAAAAGGGGTAGCTTCTGCAAGAAGATTGTTAAACTAACCGAATAAAATTATTGTGACCATCGTGATGAGTACAACCCTCCACCATAGGTGAGTATCTTTCTTTGTCCTGAGCCATCCCAATGCATCGTAAAAAGTTCACGCAAGCCATTTCGATTCGAAATAAAGGTAATATGAAGTCCATCTATTGACCAGGATGGTTCCTCATTATTTCCCTGAAAGGTAAGACAGGTTCTACCCTCTCCTGTTATAAGGATAGTATATATATTTAATCTATTGTCCTCATCCATAGCTACATAAGCGATTTTATCCCCCTTAGGTGACCATCTCGGGGATGTATTATAATAGCCATTATATGTCAACCTTCTTACCCCACTGCCATCGCTTTCCATAATATAAATCTGGGGGCTTCCAGAACGGTCAGAGACAAATGCTATCTCCCTTCCAGTTGGTGACCAGGTTGGAGAAGTATCTATCGACCTATTGAAAGTGAGTCTTTTGGTTTCTTTAGTTTTCAAGTTCATAATATAGATTTCTGTGTTCCCATCCTTTGAAAGTGTGAATGCAAGCCTTTTTCCATCAGCTGAAAATGATGGTGCTGTGTTCAACCCCTCTTTATATGATATTAACTCCTTCTCTTTAGTTTCAATGTCATAAAGGTAAAGGTATAGATTATCGTTGTTGTAGGCTGAATATGCAATCTTTCTACAGTTTGGAGAAACTGCAAGAGACACGCAGAAATCATTTATATCCAGGGTGGTGGCATTAAAACCATCATAATCTGCATAAACAATTTTTTTATCATCCTTCATCTTCTTGAGGAAGAATACCTTTGTTCGTGATATTCCATTCTCGCCTGCAAGGAATCTTATTATATCGTCTGAAGCCGTATGGCATGCTTCACGTATATTTGATAATAATAGATGATATCTCTTCTCGATGATTTTTGTCTTTCTTGGCATTTCATACACAGTAATGCAGAGTTCGTTTTCTGTTATATCACCTGATATATGTGTAACCGCATCTTCGACTATTTTAAAATATAAAGAGAATTTAAGGTCTTTTTCTATTATTTCTTTTACAGTACTTCTCATAGATTCCATTTCTAATATGGATTGGAAATTATCGATGGTTATATTCAATTTTCTTCGTTCTCCAACCTCGAGCCTTAGCCAAACATCCTGGGAAAATAGGGGAGAGGAAGTGACGAGAATTAAAGCGGTTAATCTGATTATTTTGTTAAACATATTTATCTGGTTTATTGAGTTTGTTGAGTTTGTTCGGTTTATTTAGTTCATTGAGTTTACACGGTTTATTGAGTTTATTGAGTTTGTTTAGTTTATTTAGTTCATTTGGTTTGTTTAGTTTGTCAAGAAATCCGCAATTCGCAATCCGCAATGTACCAATTATCCCATTCAACATTTAACATTAAACATACAACATTTAACATTACACATTTCACATTCACGCCCTACTTTCCTTTACGGACTATACGAAAACTCAAAGAATACACCCAACCTGTTATTATTATATTCAAGAGGAAGAGGAGGGAGGTTCTTTGTTATGGTTACTGCCCTTTTAACAGACTGGTCAAAGAGATAATTACCTGATGTTCTATGTAGTTTTATATCCTCTATCATACCATTTCTTGTTATAAAAAAGTGCATGACTGCGGAGATTTCAGTACCTTTATAAGGATTTCTCCAATTTTCTCCTATCTTTGTAATGATTGTAGAAAGATAATAGGAATATCTAAAATTTTTATCAGTCTGGACCTTTCCTACCTCTCCCTGTGATTGACTCTCAGTAGGTTTTTCTGATTCTTTTTTCTTTTTTGTCTCTTCTTTATTAGTTCTCTCTACAACCCGGGTAGCAGGACGGGATACAATACTAACACTATAAACCTCACCCATAGGATACGCCTTCTCAACTTTTAGCAAAGGAGATAGTATTAATATAGCTACGAAACCTACGTGTAATGAAAAGGATATTAAAACCACTCTTTTCATATTTTTACCCTTAAATGTCTAACATCTCGCAATAAACATTTTCCATTTAACATTTTTTCGCAACGAGGACGTTGCTCCTACCACATATAACATTTCACATTTGCCATTCAACATTAAACGTTTAACATTAAACATTTAACATATTAAGACTTTTAGACCTTTATTTGCTTATCATCAAATCCTGGACGTTTGAAGGTATGATGACCAGGAAATTCCTTATTAACGCCTTCACGGATTTTATCGAGCTCAACCAGAAGAGTTAATGCATCGTCTTCAAGCTCATCACTCCAGTCATAGACAACTTTTAGAGCTTTTATTGATTTCATAATCCCAATATAGGCAATCTTTGCACTTGCATCTGCATCCTTTTGTGCAAATTCATCTGCTTCTATTTCTGTTTCCATTTTACTTTGCAAGGCACGGTGTATTTTAACCAGAATAAGTGTATGATACCAGGATATAACCTCATAGTTTACAGCTATTTTCCTGAGTTTTCCAACATCACTTACTGCAGATGGTATTATCTCAATTCTTTTAGTAAGGTCTATTCCTTCTATATCTATTACCTCCCCTAACTTCTTAAGCAATTTTTTAGCCATTTTCATGTATGTATTTGCGGATTTCATAAGAGGATGATTTTTAGGGTCATACTCCTTTTGTTCCACTTTAGGCAACTTTGTGAGGTCAATCCCCTGTTCTTTCGCCTTTTTATGAATTAACTTAAGGGTTTCTTCAAAGTCTTCCTTTACATCCTGCATCACAATATTCCAATCATAGGGGTCTTCACCCTTAGCCTTATGTCTGGCAAGTCTTTTCTGTTCTTTTGAATAGAGAAAGCATTTATCTGTTAATGGACATCTTTCACACCACCTATCGCAATAGTTGTAAATGCCTGATATATATTTATCTTTTTTATCTTCTTTCATAGTAATTCTCTAATAGGTAATGTATTTTCTGAAGGTAAAAACCCCAATTATATTATATCACAATTTTTCTTGAATTGCAAGAAAATTTTATATTAATTTTCTATGGATTAACATTATAGTAGCCGCAGGCTTTATGCCTGCGTATGTATATACTGATGGCTGTTAAAATTAAATCAACATACATTAATGTTCTTTATTTACTAAATGAAGTTAAGATTTTTCTTGACATATTTACCAAAATAGTGTAAAATATTAGTGTGTATCAATGAGATTTAAGTTTAAATTTTTGATTTTTGATTTGTAATTTTGATATTTAATATTTGATTTTTAATATTACATCGGAGGTATTATGGTAATGTTTTTACTATTACTTGGGATTATTAGCTTACCTGAGGATAAAGGTATTACAGTTTCAACTGAACAGTTCAAAGTTTCTGGTGATAATACAAACGAAGTATTAATCGGAGAGCAAGCATCCTATGATGTAAAGAAAATAATCACTGAAAGGGATAAGATAGAATGGGTGATTCTGGATTCTATTGAGTTTCGTGGCATAATTCCTGCAGGAGAGAAATGCCTTATAGAGGTGAACTCGTTTCTTGACATTACTCCTCCAATTGAAATCTATGATGCAGCCTGGGAAGCGATAGAAGCTGTTCCTGATTGGCTTAAACTTCCTCTTACAGATAAATTTTCAAGAATGGAAGACAATCTTCAACGAGATTATTCATGGCTTATAGTAAGCTCTGATGAGATATATAGGGACGAAATTGCATTTTGTGTGGCTTACATAGACCCTGTAATACTTTCTCATTACGTTACAAACCTGGATTTCTTTATTGAAAATGTACAGCGAATATATGAATATGATACGCTTCTTGATTATGTGGAACTTGTTGAATATCCTGACTACACAACTGCAAGATATAAGATCTCTGACCATGGCTCTGACACAACAGATGTTGAGATACCTTATGAGAGGTATTACTGGGATATAGTACATCCAATAATATCTGATGAGGCACCACTCTATATAAATCCAGGGACCGGTTCCGAGGCAGAACCTCCCCTTGGGAGATTCTGGAGGGAGTATATATTTGAGTATCCTGATACTGCAGAAAGGACAGTATGGAATTGGTCAGATCCGCCAACAGATACAATTTATGCAGGATTTGTCTCACCAATTCTCCGTGATGAACTCAACGGTGTTGGAGTATTGTGGGATGGAAGAACTGATATAATTGATGGAAGTGCAATTGGTGTAATTACTCAATGGATACAGGACATTATGGTCTTTAATTCAGGCTTCGGATTTGCAAGGCCTATACAACCTGTTAGAATATATCATATTCATGTAGGCAGGTGTGGGGAGCATGCAGATATCACGGCAGCAGCAGGAAGGGCATGTCTTATACCCACAAATAGCCCCTTAAGTATGTGCAATGACCATACCTGGAATGAATGGTATGACACTCAATGGAGGGGTTGGGAGCCTGTAAACGGCTTTATAAACTCAACATACCACTATGAAGGCTGGGGGTGGAACATTGTTTTGCCATTCAACTTTAGTGGAGATGGATATATCTGGGATGTAACTGAGAGATACAGTGATATCTGTACCCTCACTGTAGGTGTAAATGATTTATACGGCAATCCTGTTGATGGTGCTATGGTTACACTTGCAAGTACACCCAATAGTGGTTCGGGTTTATATTATGCAGGTTGGCACTATACAGGTTCTGATGGAACATGCCAATTTATCATTGGAGATAATAAGCCCTATTACGCAAGAATAGACGCATCAATTGGCTATTACCCGGATTCTGGCTATGTAACTGAAGTTATAACAAACAGCGTGACAGGACAACACTATTTCTGGTCTTATAACCTTTCGGGTAGTATGCCTTATTTGACGATAAATCCTGATACTCTACCTGATGAGCCAGATTCAATATATAAGGTTGAGTTAGAATTCCTTGTAGATAATGAGATAAAAAGGGGGAAAACACGCTTTGAAAACGAACTTGATATACAACAGGAATTTGCAAGATTAATAGAACCTGGAAATATTGATTTCTTCATTTGTGATTCATCCAACTATTCAATCTATTTCCAGGGACAGAGTCCTTTTAATGCATTTTGTATTGGAGAAGATGTAATCTCAGGAAATATAAGTTTTATTTTACCAGAAGAAGGTAAATGGTATGCTGTATTATCAAATGAGGATGAATTGAAGGTTGGGGAGATTGTCTCATTACAGTCAAGACTGTATATAAATGAATCATATGGAGTTGAGGTTGAAAGATATCCACTTACATTCTCCCTATCACCAAATCCAACCCGCTCTTCAGTAGATATCAATTTGACACTGCCAAAGAGTGAGAATATATCAATTAATATATATGATTTGAGTGGTAGATATGTTATTAAGATTATAAAGGGTCAATTATCAAAGGGTTATCATAACATTAAATTTGATGGAAGAGATTTACCAGGAGGTATTTACTTTGTACGCCTTACTGCAGGAAGAGATGATATTACGAAAAAAGTAGTGGTTATAAGATAGTATCTTATGGCCATATGGGAATATAGGTGGTTGAAATATTTATTATTTAGTCATTGCGAGTGATAGCGAAGCAATCTCATACCTTAGATTCAAGGTATAATCAATAAGAACGACAGTCTTCATAATGGTAAGTTTATAATTATGTAAAACAATGAGATTGCCACATCCTGATTGTCATCAGGATTCGCAATGACACACTCCTGTAATTGCAATGAGCAGAACGACCCGCCTGCTGCGGTCCTTAAGTATCCGTATGAACGGATAAGTGAAGGCATACTATTTATCCTAATAGCCACATACATAGTGCAGCTACAGGACCCATAAATAGATTGTCCTCTAATTTGGGGATACTCTCAATAAAGGTTGCTGCGAGACTGCCAATTAAAACTTGAAACAAAGAGATATCATAGAAAATCATTACGGCAAAGCCTAAGAGAAGGCAAATAGAAAAACATCCTAATGAGCCCTCTAAGGTTTTTCCGGGGAATGTTTTGACTCGAGGATAGTTTAATCCAACAAGTTCCGCTGCCAGATCACCCCATGTAAGAAAAAGTAGAGATAATCCACCAATACCTTTTGGAAAAACAAGAATAATAAACAGGGCAGATATTAAATAAAAGGTATAACCAGAAAGCATACGAGTTGGTTCACCCTTTTTCAATATAATTTTAAGTCCACGTACTTTATGTAAATCCGGTCGCAATCTACGGACAATTTCAAAAATAATAAATAATCCAAGCATAACTGCTGTGAAACCACCAGCTAATTTCCTTGTGAAAATAAGATACATTAATGGAATAATTATAGCACCCAACCTTACAGTTTTTCTTATGAGTTTGATTTTTACAACCTTTCTACCATATGTCTCTGATTCAGGTTTAATACCCCCAGCTATATTGACAGTAATTATAGATACGACTAATAAATATATACATAGAACTGCAGAAAATATTGTATAAGCATTAACTCCAGCAAACCAGAACATTAAGGGTATTAGAGCGGGTAGACCAGCAAATGCTGTAAAGTTTGCCGATCTTGTAACCCAGTAGCATGCAATTAAAAAATAGAAAAAAAATGCAAATGGTATGGTTGCTTTTAATGTAAGGTAGTTTGTCAATATAATAATACCTGTCCAGATTAGTAGTCCATAGGCTGTTGCAGCACCTCGACCACCTTTGAATTGCATATAAAACGGGAAGATATGTCCAATAATGGCTGTAAATCCACATATTAGAACAATTGGAATAGGTACTTTCAAAAGATGAGCAACATATATAGCCAATACTCCTTTAGACAAATCGAAGAGCATTGTTACAACACCATAAACAGGTCCCAAAACCTTAAATGCATTCATTGTGCCCGCATTTTTAGAACCATGTTCTCTTATGTCAATACCACGTATAATTCTACCCAGTAGATATGCCATAGAAATAGAACCAAGCAGGTAACCAATTATGATTGTAAGTATTGAGTAAAAAATATTCATTTTAATTTAGTTTCAGGTTAGAAAAATGTTAAATAATATTATATCAAAAGCGAGAAAAAAAGTAGGAGCGACTTCTCTACCTATCGCCTGCCTGCCGGTAGGTAGGGCAGACAGGCCAGTCGCGATTTTATTCTATCTAATGTGTTTATATCCATCTAGAGTTGTCTTCATCCAGAGATTGTAATCATCACCAGGTAAAAGCTGCAGATTGTTCATTTCATAATTATCCCGATCGAGGTTATATTTATCATAAAACCCACTATCGAAATCATACACCTCACCGGTGTTTGGATTATAAAGTCGTTCCTTTTCTAAGATTACATCGCTTCTTTTTTCAGATATTATATCATCTACCTTATTTCTATTTTCCCACCCTTCCATGATAATATCAGATGTTTCACTCAGTGTTTTACCTGCCTTTAGTATTCCCTCATAAGTAGCTGCCTGTTGACTTAGGCAATTGTTTACATAGGATTGGCTTATAGTGAAACTCTCTACTGATTTGACAAGTATTCTTTCAATGTCCTTAAACTCATGTTTAGGTGAAGTTATACCAGTTACTAAAAATCCATATGCAATTCCTGCTGCAGGTCCACCAGTATAGGGGAGAACAGGAACAATCGTAACCAAAAACAGACCCTCTCCCAGATTTCCATCCTTGGTAAATAATGCCCTTACGAGTTCGGTGGAACCACCACTGATCGGACACTGCTGCGGAATAGTCGAGATTATATAAAGATTATTCAGCCTGGGACATTGAGGCATAAATGACTGCGCTACTTGAGATTGAGCTATAAGATAAAATTGGGTAAGAAAATTACCGGGAGTAGGTGGGTCAACAACAGGCATATCTATCCAGGCAACGGGATAACCACCCATACTCATATACTGGTAATCAATTTGTTTCTGCTGTTCACTCATATATACTGGACCGACTTCACCAAAGTAGAATATCTGTCTCAAAGTATTAGATTGGTCACGAATTAAAAAGGCGAAATTAGCACACTGTCCTGCAGTAATTATATCCCATTCCTCTGGCTTTTCAATAGAGAAAAAGCCACCATCGAACTTTTTTAGATTCAATGCACTTTGGCTTACCTGTCCATTTATCTGAAATACTGCAAGCAGAATAAGAATTACAGGTAAAATTCTCAGCGAGGATAACACTTTCATATAACCCCCTTCCTTGAGTTATTATGTTATTTAGTTATCAGGTTTATTGAGTCCCAGTGAAATATGCTCCCTATGAAGTAGCTCCGCACTGCACAGGGCAAGACGCATTTCACCCTATACATTATCACTACATGGCAAGCGGGATAAATTTGTTGAGTTTATTGGGTTTATTGAGTCTTTGAGTTATTGTGTCATAGGGTCTTTGTGTCATAAAGTCATCTAGTCATTAAGTGTCAGCACCTTTTGATAATCAACCAATTAACTAATCAACTAATTAACTATTACTTCATTCAATATCTAACATTTCAAATCCAACATTCAACCAATTAACTAATCAACTAATTAACTATTACTCCATTCAACATTAAAACTACTGGCTACTCACTACTCATCTCCATTATCTTAATTTAATAATTTTAAGCGGTTTATAACCTTTAACTTTTAAAAAATAAATTCCTGATTTAACTTCATTACCACCTATATCTCTACCATTCCAATAGACTTTGGTTATCGGTAACCGGTTATCGGTGATCGGGAGGGTACGAACTAATCGACCGGTGATATCATAAATGCAGACCGAAGACTGAAGACCAGAGACTGAAGACCTTTGATTTTGGTCTGTGGTCTGTAGTCTGATGTCTATGGTCGTTCTTGTACTGAATGGATTAGGATAGGCAGCTAATTTATTTCTCATTATTTTATTATTTGCACTCTCATCTACCCCTAAACCTGATACATCATCTGCTAACATCCATTCAGAAAATACTGAACTGTTAACAGTTACAGTATTTTCCAATATATCCACTGTACTTGAGTAAATAAGCCACGAAGCACCGTTATATCGATAGGCATCTATACTATCTTCATGAGTTATGGTTGATGTACTGAATTCATCATTTGTATAATAGAATATAAAATCAGCATTGAAGGTAAGGCTACCTTGTATATCGAAAAACTTATCTATATGTTTAGGTCCAGTACAATGGGGGGAAATAGAATCGCCATATATTGTAACATCAACAATACTATCTCTCCCAAAGGTTAAACTTGAGAATTTCATCTCCATTTCTCCAAATGAATAAAATCCTGTGTCTGATATGGTTTGTTCAACAGGGAGGGGTAAGGTTTCAAATGGATACCAGTTAACATAAACTAAGGTTGAATCTATCTTTGCTGAGTCGCTTGTTCCCCAGTAATTGTGGGTGGCATTGCAGGTTGAAAAGAGTCCGCTGCGTATATTGCTGCCGTCCGCAGCAAAATTATGGTAGATATTGTTCCTGTCTGCGAAGGTCGTTCCGACCACTGCCTGAGACAAATTGAGTCTCATCCCACCCCCCATTCCCGAAGAACCTTCTGCATGATTGAGAACTATTGTATTTCTCTTAATAAGGATGTCTGTCACGATATTCGCAAAAATTCCACCGCCAGACCCATCACCCGAAGACCCTTCCTCGGCAATATTCCTCGCAATAACATTGTCCTCGATTAATGGACTACAGGAGCTGATATACATTCCACCGCCTTTTCCACCTTCATCATCATCAGCAAAATTAGCGATTATTGAATTTCCTATTATGTCTGCATCAGAATCAATAAGATATATTCCTCCACCAAGTTCTGCTGTATTAGATACAATTCTATTGTTTTTTACCACACATAGATCTGAATTCATAGCATTGATTCCGTTACCCATATTGTTGATTATAACGTTATCTATTATTGTATCTGCTGAGTTGTATAGATATATCCCACCACCTATATAGCTTATAGATGTATCTTCTTTAATACGATTGTTTTTAACTTTTGTATAACTTTCACGAATAGTTATACCTCCTCCCTTTCCATGTTCCTCTATCTTATTTCCCTTGATAGTATTATTCTCTATAAGGGCGCCCGAATTATAGCAATATATACCTCCACCATAATGAATTGTATCCGGAGATGTGCATGCAACTTGATTGTTCTCAATAATGTTTTCTTTAATCACTGGATCTGAGTCGGTTACAAGAATACCAGCTCCATAATACACACATACATTACCTTTTATCACATTGTTCACAATGGTTGGTTCAGCTCCGTATCGCATTCTTATACCACCACCACCGTACGAACTATAGCCGTTGGTTATTGTAAATCCATCTACTTTAGTGGCGTTGGTGATATTTGATTGATTGAAATAGAGTACTCTGCCAGAATTAGAGCCATCGATGGTAGTCGAATCAGGTCCGAATTCGCTTATAAGCACAATTCCATCCGTAACAGGCCATGTGATACGATCATAAAATATACCTTTACCAACAAGTACGGTATCACCTGGTGATGCAATATCCAGTGAATCATCTATAGAACCTCCTGAGGGCACATATATAGTCCTTGCTTCTACTTGTAATGCACATAGTACTAATACTGTAGAGATTATAAGTGTAACTTTACGTATATCCTTCATAATATCTCCTTGTTTTATTCTTGAATTTCAATTAATGTCCCTTTTGTAACCAGGTCAAATAACTCTATTATATCACTATTTTTCATTCTTATACAACCCCTTGAGGATGGCTTTCCAATCAAACCTTCCTCAGGTGTTCCGTGGATGTAGATACAGCGTTTGTTTGAATCTACACCACTGCCTTTATTAATACCCTCTTCTAATCCTTCCAGACAGATTATACGGGTAGTAACATAGTCTTGCTGAATTTTAGTATTATCACTATATATTTTTGCTATCGTCTTTGTGTTTTTACCTGCCTTGAAAATTGTTCCTATTTTTGAATCTTTTCCAATCTTCTCAGAAATACGGTGTGTACCTACTGGTGTTTTATTACTTCCCTCCTTGTTGCCCGTACCATATTTAGAAGTAGAAACAGGGTATGATTTAACAACTTTTGAGTCCCTAATGAGATAAAGACTTTGCTTAGAAATATTGATTATAATTGCATATTGTTCAGGTTTAAGACCAAATTGTAACCTTAGCTTTTTCAATGTATTCTGCCATTCTAAAAGGTTTTGCTGGAGAACTACAGGATTTTGTGGAATTATTGTTTCGTTTTTAGGCTCTGACTCTGAACAGCTCATAATGGATAAAATAAATAAGGACAAAACATACTTCATTATTATTAGACAGGATAGACTGGATTTATAACTTATTCTTTTTTATTATAAAACGAATCCTGTTAATACGGCTTGCCCCGTGCGAACGTAGTGAGTTTACGGGGTAAATCCTGTCAAAAGACTTCCTTTTTTTAGACAGGATGAACAGGATAAACTGGATTTAAACATATTCTTTATTTATCATTAAAAGCTTTGTCTTTAATATTTTATTTTTACTTTAAAACTCATCCTGATAATCCAGTAAATCCTGTCAAAGAACTTATTTTTTAGACAGGATGAACAGGATGTACAGGATAAAAGGATTTTATTTTTATATTTTTAAAAAAATCATGTCAATCCTGTCAAATAATTTCTTTTTAGATAGGCGACGAGCAGGTCATAAGTTCACTAATTTTAGAAACAACAATCTTAGCTGTTTCTCTATCGTTTTTTTTAGAATAAATTGGCTTTCCAATATTAACAATTAACTTACCAAGACGTGGAATTTTGCGGGATAATGAGAAAACATGATTAGTTACTTGAATACCCACCGGAATAATGGGAACACTTGCCATACGGGAAAGTAAGAAGGCTCCTCGCTTGATTCCCCGCATCTCTTTTATTAATCTTACACCACCCTCGGGAAAAACTCCTATTATTCCCCCATCTTTTAATAATTTAAGGCTTTTTTTGATTGCTTTTCTTGTTTGACCTCGACCAACTGGAATACATCCCAGTCTGGATAGGAATTCTCTTCTAATTATGGGTCTTGCAAACAGATAGTCTGCAGTTAAAAATGTAATTTTCTTTTTAAATAAAGCAACTAAAACGAAACCGTCAAACCAACTTATATGATTTGCTACAATAATATAAGCGCCTTTTCCTAAAATATTCTCTGTACCTTTTACCTTAAATGAGTAAAATATTGCAAGAACCATTCGAGTAGCCAGACGAACCATATAATAAAAGCCTGATTTACTATTCTGGTAGTTCATGAATTTTTAACACCTCGAACTTTTTTAGACAGGATATAACAATCTTCTTTATTTATTGAAAACAAATCATGTCAAAGACTTTCTTTTTTAGACAGGATGAACTGGATGTACAGGATTTTTTAAATATTCTTAATTCATTGGTAAAACTCTCTTTTTTATTTAAATAGTATTTATCCTGTTAATCCGGCTTGCCCCGTTCGAACGGAGTGAGTTTACGGGGTAAATCCTGTCAAATAAATATTTTACTTGAAATCTGACGATATAACCCTAATTATTATTACCCTATTTATTACCCTATTCAGAAGTTTATTACCCTATTCGTTTCCATTTAGCTGATTGACCCTTGCCAAGGCAGATAATCTTTTTTTCTTTTTGTAACTGCCTGAAAACAACTCGAATCATATCTTTACTTATACCTGGACATAATTTTCTAATATCTGATATGGTAAACTCACCAATCTGATTATTAATTGTCTGAATAACGATTTCTGTCTTTACCCCGCGGGAAGATTTAAGACTAACTGCTCTCTCTTCAAATTCTCTATAAGCAGAATATAATGTTCCCAAAAAGTAATATAACCATGGTTCAATATCGTGTTTAGCTTCGTGCCAACGCCGAGAACTTCTCTGGAGTACATCATAATAGGTACTTTTTGATTGTTCAATTATTCGCTCAAGACTTATATACTTACCTACTTCATATCCATGATGGTATAAAACTAAAAGTGTTAGTAATCTTGAGACCCTACCATTCCCATCTCTAAATGGATGAATACAAAGAAAATCTAAAATAAGACAGATAATTGCATAAAGTGGTGGGTACTTCCATTGTTCTGTACTTTGTCTATATGCCAAACACAACTGGTCAATCGCCGAAGGTGTTGAAGCAGCTGAGATTGGTTTAAAAATAACCTCTATTGAGCCATCAGGATTTCTTTTTATGATTTCATTATCTTTCTCTTTCCATAAGCCTGCATCTCCAGCTCCAGTATGACTTAAACGATGTAATTCTAAGATTGTTTGTGGAGAAATATCTAAACTTTTATGTTTTTTGTGAATTAAATCAAGTGCCTTATGATATCCTGCTATTTCTTCTTCGGATCTATCTTGAGGCTTTAAGCGGCCTAATATAAGAGGTTTAAGTCTCTTTGGTTCCATAGTCACACCCTCAATGCGGTTTGATGACTCTGCACTTTCTATCAATGCCATCTCAACAAGTGCTTTAAGGATTTGAGGAGATTGTTTGAGATATAACTCTTGTTTACCTTTGTATTCAGAAACAGAGTTCATTAACCATACTGCTCCCAGAGGTACTTGTAAGTCTTTCCCAGTTTTTCTAAATGACATCATCGTCTTTTCTCCTTGTTTTTTTGGTTTCCACTCTTCAGGTTAAACTTCAAAACTACTAAATGTACCTCTCTACTCTATTATATAACGAATTTTCTTAAAAATCAAGAAAAATTTGAAGGTTTTACTCTACTTCTCCAAACTTATATAGAAGCTTATTCAGATTTACCCATGCAGTCGAAAGTCTCAGAGCATACCAGTGCTCTTCCTGTCCGTTTTCGAATGTTTTAACGAATTTTTTTATTACTTTGTATTTAGGTTCTTTACCTTTTTTAATTTCCAATATGGCAAGAGGAGGAAGTGATTTACGATTGGGCTCGCTCCAGATAGTTGCCCAATATTCCATACCAAGTTTTACATGAGACAAGACACCGTCTTGAAAGATTTTTTTCTTTATACATTTTTCTACTACCCAACCAGTAACTTGAACCAGGGATTTTATTTCGCACCATTCATTTAACTCACCAATAAGTTCTACTTCATCACCTTTATTCAGAAAATAAGCAATGGGTGTATAATTTTCGCCAAAATTTCCACAGCCTGCATGGACAGGCGTGCTGTCTTTTACTACAGTCCCTCCTACTATATTATAGTGTATACATCGTCCCGTTGCTTTATTTGTGCGGAAGACACCCTTGTCTGTCCCTATCCAGTACTCCCTCTCATCCTGTTCCACACAGAATAATGCAAGGGGTTCTTCGGGCAAATTTGCACCATTCCATTTAGAAAATGTAAGATTTTTGGGATCAAAGCTCACAAATCCAACAGCAGGTTGGGCATTTATCTCATATCCAAAAAATGCGGTTGGAAATATAATACAGGAATCACCAACGAAACTTCCAGTGCAGCCAACCACGAGATCACTTAGAAAGAATTCAAACGACTTATTATTAATATCAAAAGCCGTTACGCCCTTTGCTATGGTATGCATCTCATGGTTAACAGCAAAGGCACTATAAATTTTTGTCCCAAGGGAAATAGGGTGTATTAGAAACAGATTGGGCTGTATCTGAACAAAGGATTCAATTCCTCTAGGCGGGGGAATTTGCTCAGGATTAGGTCTGTATACAGTTTCATATTCATCTTCCATAATGGTAATCGAATCAGCGGATACACCGTATTTAATACCATTAGTCTCGATTTCCCACTGAAAGAGTTTCTTTTCTTCTATAGGCTTTTTACAACCAATCCAGGAGCCATCAACTAAGTTAGATTTTACATATCTAATACCAGGATCACTAAATTTTATAATAACATTATTACCTGATTTGATTATTTTCTCTACTTGCAAACCAAACCCCCTGTAATTTTTCCATTCTTCTGTTCTACGGTCAAAAACAAATAGACCATATTTATTTGTTCCCCAGTATGCTCTGCAACCACAAAATACATAATTCGTATCGAGGTACATCCTTTGAATAAGCACTTCATCAATTGAGTGCTTACTCTCACCCCAGCAAAAGGACGATGCTGGGATTAAAATAGAAATAAACCCCACTATCAAACCCACTTTATTCATAATTCAAGAAATTAAAGATATTATGTCTCTTGACATTAAATTCATATCAATTTTGCGAATTCTCCAATATCTCCCTTCAATCTTGAAAGTGGCTTATTCTCTTTGATTTTGTGATTGCTTAATTGCACAATCATAGAATAGAAGTTATCTCTAACAAAATGGATTAAATAGTCAAATATTTGAGCCTGACCCTGATTCTCTCAGACCTCTTTTATAAGGCTTCAGGTAAATATCATCAACCCTTCCTGTATCCCATCAGCGATTAAATGTAATTAAATTTAACATACAATAACATTATAATGTTATTCTGTGCAATAGTCAAGAAAAAAATCATAGTTTATTTTTAGACAGGATATACAGGATGAACTGGATTTTAAAAACCTTTTTATTTATTGGTAAAACTCTCTGTTTATTTTAAAATACATCCTGATAATACGGCCTGCCCTGTACGAACGGAGTGAGTTTACGGGGTAAATCCTGTCAAATAATTGCTTTTTTATCTGAAATCTGAAGACCTGACCCTTAATTTTATGCTTATTAAATGGAGTGCAGTAGCTTGCTACTGCTAAAGTATAACTCACTTTGTTTTACACGTTAATAGTTTCAATCTTTCTATACCTTTATCTAATAATACCACTATTGTCACATTTTATGAAAATGTGACAATAGTAGAATTAATAAGCTTTATAATTGTATTCTGTATCTTTTTTTGTATTTTTCTCCTTTCAGAATAATCAAGCACTTCTGCCATGTTAATACGGTAATTTAAAATAATATTAGATACAATTTTCTTGTATTCCTCTATATCTATAAGATTAATCTTTTTATTCTCCATTAATAAATCGACAATTACCTTCTCTATTTTCGCAAAGTGTTGTTGTTTGGGTTCACGTGAAGAAATGGAAGGTCTTAATATAACAGTATTAGTTTTTAATTCAACAAATTTCTCAGCTTCAATTTTGTAAGGATTTAAATATACATTGTAGTTGTTATCTGATAGAAAGTCTTTTAGAGATTGAAGGAAGTCCTTATCAGTGTGAATGAAAGTTACAAATTGACTTGGTAAGTGGTGAAAGAAACCTTTTATCTGTTCAGTGCTCCAGCAAGAAAATTCGAGAAGGGGAAACTTCTCTTTTATTAATTTTATTATTTTTTCTACTGGCTTTGTATTCAACTTAAATTCCTCCTTTATGGTAGAATACCAGCCTCTGCCTGCTGCATAGATAAGGTTGCCTTTTTTCAAAAGATAAAGATTTTTCTTTAACGTATCTTTTTTGTACTCCATCTTCTTTTCAGCAAAGTATTTCTTCATATCATTTATATTGAAGTAATATTTATTCTTTGCGTAATTGACGATATGTTCCTTAATAGTTATTTTCCTCATCATCCCTCCTCTACCGTTCGCATAGTTTTTACTTTCTCTTTGATTTATAAAATAAAACTAAAAATCTCTGTAAGTTACCATATTAATGAAATTATCAACTATGCTTATTTTACTTAACTACTAAATATAATCTATTTTACCATATGGATGCTTCTCCCAAGTAATTCTGAAATCTGAAGACCTGACCCTGATATTTCTCTACTTCCTCATATTTCTCTATGTGGGTTTTCTTATCAATAACTTCAGCGATAATTTTAAAGTTGGTTTTTTCTATTAAGTTTAAAAGAGCGTTATTAAATTTCTTCTCTACTTCCGGGATACATAATCTTCCAAAACAACCTCGTCGATTTATTATATCATTACGGTGTAAGATGGGTGGTAAATCTGGATCGTAAATAAGGAACTTTTGTTTAAATTCCTCCAAATTTCTCTTAAAGATTTCAATCTTTTCAAATTCAAAAACACAACCTATAAGACCGAGGTATCGGTTTGCTGGATGTTTTAGATGCTTATAAGTATGGTCACCAGATTCGTCTATATAAATCCTAAATCGCTTTCTCATTGCGACTTTTATCAATTATCAAGAGTACTTTTAAATAAATTGGAATAGTCTTTTTTTCTTTAGTTAAGAAAATAAAACCTAAAATCTCTATAAGTTCTAATATTATAAGACTTATCTAATGTGCATATTTTCATTCACTGCTCCATAACATCTATTCCACTTTATTCCAACAAAAATCATAAATCCAAGATTTGGCATCTCTTTTATCTGATTTTTTCATGTACAAGAAGACACTCAGGTTCTTGTGCTCTATGAACTACAATATTTTTAATATTTATATTAAGGTAAGAAGATATAAGTCTTTTTATTTCCGTCTCAATTTGATTGTAATAGTCTTTCTTTATTTGTATTGTCCCAAATAGACTCCAGGTCTGCTCAAAATGCCCGATAGAGAATAAAGGATCTAAAATGTAATGAGCCCATTCTATTTCCCATGTATACGGGATAAAACCAGCATGGATGTAATAATTAGACCACTTGTGGATTTTCATTACTAAGGATCTCTTAACAGGAAATTTAATAACATCGTTAGGAATATCTTTAAGTAACTCAATGAATCGATTCCCAGGTATTCGTAATATCTTTCCGTTATTATCAGTAATCATATCTATTCCAAATGCGTTTTTTAAACGGAGCTCAATCGCTTGCCTAATCAAGAAAATGGAGGTTGGGGGGATGACAAATGTGCCTATCGCATCTTTATATATTTTATTTCTTAGTAGCATCTTGGAAGCAGAGAAAGGTTCTATAGATGTGACGATTAACCTTTTCCAAAATCCATATCCTGCAAATTTACCTTTAACATAATAATTGGCTAAATCTATAAATGTAATTGCTTCAAAAGATGTACTCTTCAAAACTCGCAACTCATCACGAAGCTCAACTGTATCACCCGATCTTCTCCAGTCACAATCTACAGTTTCAATCGTCCTTTGAAAAGATTTTATAAGAGCGCAAAGTTCGTATTTTGTATGACTTACCCTGTCTTTAATTTCAATTTCTTTTACAAATATTTGTTCTGCAATTTGTTTATCATTGTATTCCTTTACCCTTGGAAACCATAGATTATAAACATTCCTTATGTATTTCATAAAACAATCGGTCGCAGTGTGTAATTCTTCAATATTTATTGTAGCATCTTTACGGTCTATATTATCAAGAAGTTGATAGAGACCCACAAGTTTATTTGGTGCACTCATAATACCCCCTGGAATCATAATATCCCCTTGAAAATGTGTTTAAAAAACACACTAACGTATACATGAGAAGATCCATAGCCGAATTGAGCCAGATTCAAGCATTTGTGTGACTCAATTATAATAAAGCTTTTTTTTACCTGCCCTGCTTACTAATACTTATACAGAACTATTCCACCAGTGCCAAAAAAATATCCAAAGTCAAGCCCTGACTCTGAAGTTCCTTTCCTCGCCAGCAAAAATCCTATATTTCAAGATGCGCCCCCATCCTTCATAATAAGCTTAATACATCTAATAGCATAAAACACTGTAATGAATTCTTTGCTGTTGCGTAATTATTCTGAATACCGTGTAAAACGGCGTGTCTATTTAGAAAAATTTTATAATTAGATTTTGCTTTTTTCAATTTATCCGTGTTTTTGTAGATTATTTCATCAATGGCGTTAAAAAAAAGATCTAACGAAAGAATATTTAATGCTGTTTTGGATCTTTTGTCTTCCAAGGCATTTTGGATTTTTTGATTTCCTCTCCATTTCATTTTCTTTTTATAGATGCCTACTTTTTTGCAGTATTCTGTGGCTATTCCTTCAGCTACTGGCAAAAGTGCTGGAATAGATAAAGTATATCTCTTTGAACAATGCGAATCTAATGCATCTAAAATTATTCTCATACGAGATTGAAACAAGGTATTGTCATTCCAACCATCAACTGTTTTTCTTAGATGCCGATAATTGTTTGTATGGTAGACTCTTTTAAAAAAGTTCGCCATAGCAGCTTTATTACCTTTCAGGTGGTTGTTGTATGCCTCTAATATATCCTCTATTGGGATTTCCATAAAAGAAGGAGTATACCAATATCCAGTTTCCAACATTATTGTTTTTGAAATTTCTTTTGCTTCTGCAATCCTTTCTTCAACCTTTTTAACGAATTCTTGGAAACGAGGCAGAGCCCTTATTTCCCATTCTAACGCAATAGTCAAGGAATCAGTAATTTGTTTCCAACTTTTCCGGAATTCATCAAAGGACTTTGTTATATTTTTCATTGCTTGATGAGTTAAAGTACTGCCTTGCTGTACTTTTAGTAGAATATCCTTGATGATAAATCCCAGGTGGTCATTAAATAACTCGTATTTATCATTTTCTCTTTCTCTAATTTCTCGCATTTTTATTTAGAAGATTAAAAAAGATGGAGATAATCAAGGTTTTACAAACTAAATCAGTTAAGTCAAAGTCACGCTTTAGCATTACATTTTATAACTGTCTTCCACCTTTTCCTTGTCAAAGAAAAGTTAATCCTTGACCTCAATATTTAGAAATTAAAGACCTGATTCCCTAGCTTTCTCTCAAATAATTCTTTATTTCTTGGTTCTCATTGGCAATCTTGAGAGGACAGATACATTTATATTTTGCAGTTCAGCTTTGTTATTCTCTTGGGTTTTTACTGCAAATCCTAACTCGCAAGTTGTGTTCATTAACTTAGATATATCTAAATTACATTCAATGGCTTTAAATTCTGAAGAAGTAACAGTAATTTCATTACCAGTAAGTGTATCTTTTTTATCTGTAACATAAAATCTAAAAAAAGCTGTATCCCCTACAATAGTGCTCCGAAATTCCCCCCAAAAGAGAAGAGATTCATAATTATCATTTTTTGGGAAGCTTTTGTCATATATTGGTTCATAATTATATGCTTTAAACCATTCAAAACCGCCTCTTGAAGTATATATCGGTAGTATTTGTTTCAACGCACCCTCTTCTGTTAAAGAAGTTAATCTATCATTAACTTCTCTTATTGCTTTGTTAAGATTTTCTGATTTTTCTTTTATAGCTGTTCTTTCCCTTTCTATATCATTTATTTTTTCTTCTACTAACTCTTGTTTTATTAAAAAATCAAAATAGTCCTTATCGAAAATTTCTTTTATAGTTGTAATATCTTTATAGACCGTTCCTACTGAATCCTTAACAGATTGTACAAAAGCATTCATAGTTCTTTGAGTTTTTCCAATATCATACATACTTTTTATACCAAAAAATGTCATGAAAACTACAACACCTGTAATGAGAATTGTAAGTCCTGTTATAAAAATCCTAAGTTTATTCATGCTAAGAATAGCAAGATTATGGATCTCAGTTTCTTGTTTTTCTATTTGTTTCTTCAATTTTTCTATAGTTTCTTTATCTACAGAATTATTTTCACCCATATTTTTCCCCATTGTTGAATTTTTTAATCTATTAAAAAATATTTTGGTATTATTTATTTGTAAAAGCTTGTATATCTAAAGCCTTCATATTAATCTTCTAAATCCACTTTAATAATTTCCTGCTGTAATTTATGTAGTATTCGTTCTCTTAGTTTTAGGTTGTAGATGGATTTTAGGTATTCATTAATGACATTATCTATATTAAACTTAAGTTTCTCTAAATCAGGTAGTATGCTTTCTAAATAGTCGTCTTCCTCAGGGATTTTTATTTTTTCCATTTCTGTATCCCAAAAGACTTTTAAATAACGAGCTTCTTGTTGATTTCTGCAGTATATATGTATTCTTCCCGCTTTTACTCGCCAAACAAATATACTTGAGCTTGACTCCGTTATTATGACAGTGTTTTTTCTATTATCTTTATCTCATTTTTTGTTATTCCGTAGAGACAATAGACAATCTCATCTATCTCTGTCTGTATCTTTTGGACTTTTTTAAGGAAGGATTTTACTCTTGAAGATACCTCTTTTTTCTTTGAAATAAATGTCTTCAGGTCTTTTGCAATTGGTATCTCCTTTATCTCATCCCAGGACTTACCTTTATACCTTAAAAGCAGTTTACCAAGATAATCTATAATCTCTCTCGGAGCAATAATCCTCATTGATTTCTTGTTTTTGCCTTTAAGTAAAATAGAGAGGAGTGGTTCATCCAACTTTTTTGCAAATAGAGGTGCAGGTTCAATATTTCCGACATCTGATAAATAGAAGTCAGTGGGGTTTTGGGGTTCATATGCAACCTTAGAATGGGTTCTTATGTTTCGTTTATTTTCATCTGGGAGATATTTGGTCAGAAGGTATTCATCGGGTTCAGGTGCATCTTTTAACTTTTCAATTCTCGTAAGCCTCACTCCAGAGTAAAATTTGTTATATTCCGCAAGTTCCTTTTTCAATTTAATAATCTTATCGACCTTTTCCATGAGAAAGTTATGAATCTCTATTTCTTTCTTGTTATTAAAATTGATACGGCGAATAGGAATTTTAGACACAGAAGTGGTATTATATACTTTAATTAATCCTTTTTCTCCTTTCCTTTTTGTATTATGTACACACCAAAATTTGGCTATTTTAGAGTTAAGAATGGAAGTTAGATATTTTAAGGACACTGTGAGACTACTTTTACCAGTTATAAAGTAACTATCAAACTCGGTATAAAACGGTTTGGATGTCCAGGCAAAGCTATTTTGTGGAGAAAAATTAGGAGTAACAATCTTTTCATCTTCAAAAATTTTCGGGTTTCTTTCACGATGTAATTTATACCAGGGATAGTTCTCTTCATAAATTTTGAGTCTGTTTTCTAAAATGGGTCGGAACTTTTCCAGATGTGCCCTAACTCGGGGGTATTTTTTAAGGTCAGTATCTTTTGTGGTATAAATAACAAATAGTCTATTTTCTTCCTCGGCAAAATATGGGTCTATTTGGGTCTGCCTGAAGTACGGTTTTATTAAGGTTAACTCACTTTTACTAAGATGTAACGATTGTAGTTCTTGCTTGTTCAAAACAAAAATGCCATCGTCTTGTTTGATATTATAACGGGAAATACTATCATTGGGTAAGAGTTTAATGTTTTCATTGTTTACTTTGGGAGCACCAGAAACAAGTCCCTGGTTTATATTACAAATATCTATAAGTGGTTCTCCTTTCTGTTTTATCTTTTCTAAAAGCCCAACAATCCTACCAACTTGCATCAAATTCCACACACCATCTGTTAGTTCGCCCTGTTTTACTCCGCTGTAAAACACATCTATATAATCATCTTCATATTCATCCCTGTCGATATACTTTTCAATCCACTCTACCATATTCTCCATTTTCTCCTTATAGGTTTTCCCTCTAAAATCCTTTTTTACCTTCACAATCTTTATTCTATGATTCTTCTTCCTTTCTATATTCTCTTTAATATCCATCTCTACTATTGTCTTCTCTGCTTTTCTCCTATCAGGACACTTTTCAAGGATAAAGACCATATTGTGTTGACCCTTTGCTCCTTCAAAAATCTTAACCTCACCGAAATCAATAATCTCTTTTATTAGGGTATGTTCAAGTATATATTTCCGAAGTTTACTCGCTCCATCAGCAGTAGGCCAGTAGGACGTTGTTATAAATCCGAGTTTGCCACCTTCTTTTAATTTTGACAAACCAAGTATTACGAAAAAGTATAGATAGTCCATCTTACCCTGATAGAAATTCTTCCACCAGTAATTTGGATAGTCAGATAATACTGATCTGAAAAGTTCTTTATGTCCTTTCTCGCCAACATAAGGCGGATTTGAACAGACATAATAGAATTTACCTTCATTCCTTATTTTCTCATATACAACCCTTTTGTGTGGGTCATGTAGAGCCATTATTTTACCATATTCTCCAAGACTTTCTTTTACCTCTTTACTGTTTACAAGCACCGCTCTTGGATTGTGAAGTCCAAGTGCATCACAAGGAACAACGGAAAGTGTGAATACAGGAAAACGAGTCTGTCTTGGAAGTAATGGGAGAATTTTTTTAAATAATGGAGTGAGTTGAATCAAGAGGTTTACCTCAGTTATATAGTGCGAGAATAGACTGATTTCACTGCCACAGAGTCCATTAACAAGTGCAAACATAATCTCAATTAAATCGTCTATATCCCTATCATTGTAATGAGAATTTTCTGTAAGCCTCCATGCTGCCTCTACAAGAAATCCTCCAGAACCAGTGCAGGGGTCGAAAATGATTTTTGGTTTTCTCTTTCCATTCTCATACACAAAGAAAGAATCATCGTCTTTATATCCCACTCTATCCCATATAAGTCTTATAATCTCTCTTGGTGTGTAATACTGTCCCTTATTCTTTCTATCAACTCTATCAACATATTCCTCGTATACCCTTCCAAGGACATCGGTATTCAATTTACTCAAATTGAAGTTTGAAAACTCGTACAGCACATCTACAAGTGCCTCATTGTCAGGTGTATACCAGTCATAGTTGTTCGGAACAGAATAAAGCCAGTAATATTTGCTACCCGCAAAGTGAAATGCTTGACGCAATACACGTTCGACCTCCCTCTGCAATTGGTCATACCATTTATCAAATCCTCCATTATAAAGTGATTCTTCAATAAATCCTGTATCCTCCCACATTCTTGCAAGTAGAATTCTGGTCATAGTAAAATAAGCCACACGAGAAAGATATATATAGAATGTCTTATATTCCACAGATCCCTTTTTCGCTCCAGTAAATTCTCTAAGGAGGCTCTCTTTAGGTTTTCTGCCTCTATCGAGTTCACACGCTATTGTCTCAAGTTCATTCTCTATTTCCCTTTTGCGACCAGGGTCAAATCTTAAACCCAAGGAGAGTTCCTCTTTTTTTGAGAGTGTATCACTTAGAAGAATTTCTACAATCTTTCTTATGGAATCAGTAAGAATGGTAGAATCGAGAGCTTCCTTACCCGTCCATTTTCTTGCTTTCCTTATGTAATCTATTTTTTCCGTCAATCCAAGTTTTTTATGAGAGAAATGCCTTACAAAGGCAAGAAATTTTTTGGTATTTGGATAATCAAGGATTACCTTAGGATGAGATTTATAGTTTGTATATAATTCAAGAAAGCTGAAGGAATATTCCTGTAAGGGGGATTTTAGAGGATATTCGTATACCTCGAGATATCTCATATTGGTTATTACTCCCCATCTCACACTACAAGTATTTATATATCTTGAGAGTTTATTATAGTGGTTAGATAAGTCTTTTGTATCAGTTCCCTTTATCTCAAAGATGAACGGATGGATGTTTGTTTCTCTTGGAATAAAATCTGGAGTCTCGGCAGTTGGACTGAATTCTGGCAGGATTTCGTCCTTTGGAAATTCGAGAATTTCTGAAAGAAAATCATTCCATAATTTAGGTTTTATGAAATCGTCCTCATCAGAGAAGGTTCCTTCCTTCATGTAATCCAGATAGTTTCCAAACCGATTGTGAGAGATTTTCTCATAGAGTTTGCAATATCTATTTAGTATCTGGAAGGTGGATTTGATGATTTTTAGTTTGTCTTTCATAGTAATATAGGATTATAGTTCTATTGTATCATAACGCTATCAATTTGTCAAGAAGAAAATAATAATGAGCAGTTATTATTTCATCGTCCTTGTTTTCCCATCGCTCAAGGGCTATCCTGTAAAGTGAGTCATCTTCCAAAAAACCTCCTTTAAAACTCCTTTTTTTAGACAGGATGAACAAGATGAACAGGATTTAAACATCTTCTTTCTTTATTTCAAAAACAAATCCTGTCAATCCGGTAAATCCTGTCAAAGAAATTCCTTAAATTAACATCTTTACAACCCTGTCAATATTTAAGTGAGATAGATTAGTTTAATCACTAAAACATCTCATAATATCTACTCTCCTCATCGTACTATAGTTATCTTTATATTTTTTGAAAAACTTCCTGTATTCAATCGAGCGAAATAAATTCCAGTTGGCACAACTTTACCAGTTTCATCTTGACCATCCCAATTAACTACATACTCACCAGGTGATTGCGATTCGTTTACCAGAGTCTGTATCAACTGTCCTGCAAGGTTATAAATATTAAGAGAAATAAGCTGTTGGCTCTTACCACTCACAAAATAGTGAATCATAGTAACTGAACGAAATGGATTTGGAATATTTTGAAGTAATCCAAGTTCTTCCTCTTCTTCTACCCCGGTTGATGTGTAAAATCTTCCAAAAACACGCTCATTCTTGTAAGGAGAACCCATGTAATGAGAATATACAATAAACGATTGTTCACCAGCACCATAGGCTATATTTGCTGTAGACTCATCATAGGAAGCAGTGGAAACTGTAAAAGTATCTATTACTTCTCCTGCTGTTGTTACTCTTGCCCCATATAAATCCCAATTATTGCTTCTCCTATCTCTCCAAATAACTATGTAGTTAGTCCCATCAAAAATCGCTGAAGAGGATATTTGAGTCCCCATTGCAGTTGAAATGGGTATACCTAAGGTGTCAAGAACTGTTCCTGTTTCATCCATACGTGTCCCATAAATATTTTGTTCGGTGTTTATATCATAATCAGACCAAACTACGAAGTAATTGGTACCATCAAAAGCTACTGAAGGACAACGGGGAGAACAACCATTCATAGAAATAAGTATCTCCTGGGTATCTAATACAGTTCCATTTGGTGTAACACGTGCTCCATAAATGAGGGTATAAAATTCACTGTCAGAGGGAACAGAAAAAAGTGTTGCTTCCCAAACTACTAAGTAATTATCATTACCAAATGCTACCGAAGGTGAACTACGAATAGTATCGCCGATGGCAATGTTTATCCCTGAGCTATCGATAACCCTACATAGTATATCTACCCTTGTTCCACGAATAAAATGTTCATCTGACCAGACTGTTAAATAGTTAATACCATCATATGCTATGGATGGGCTTTGTCCATGACCTTCAATGGAGAGTTCTACTCCATGAGTATTTAAAACTAATCCAGATGGAATTACCAGAGTACCATAAATCTCAGATGTGTCACTTCGTGCATCTTCCCATACCACAAGATAACTAAATCCATTTGATTCTACCTCAGGTGAGTGTTGACTTTCATTACAAATTGATATACCTATTCCAGAAGGATCCAGTATTGTGCCAGATTGATTTACACGAGCTCCATATATGTCATAATAATCCATATTTCTTGAGTCCTCCCAAACCACAAGGTAATTTGTATTATTAAATCCTATCGAAGGAGACTGCTCTGAATGTCCTGCAGTTGAGATAATAATTCCTGATGTATCTAATACCTCACCAGATTGAACTACCCGGGTACCATAAATATTCGAGGTAATACCACGTTCATCCTCCCAAACTACAAGATAAGTTGTATCACCAAATGTCAAAGAAGGATTCCATTGGGCGTTTTCTTCAGTTGAAATAGTGAAACCTAAAGGTTCTAAAACATCACCTGATTGACTAACACGAGTTCCATAGATGTCAAAACTGACATCGCGTCCATCCATCCAAACTACTAAGTAATGATTACCATCGAACGATACTGACGGATGATGTTGACCACCCTCTCCAGTAGAAATAGGTATTCCTCCAGGATCTAAGACTGTTCCTGTTAGCGTTACTCGTGCTCCATAGATATCATTATTCACCCAGTAAGGACCTTGCCAGACCACAAGGTAATTTGTATCACCAAAAGCTACAGAGGGGTAAACCTGGTTATCCATTCCAGTGAATATAGGTATTGCTGATGGGTCAAGAACTTCCCCGGATGGACTTATTCGTACTCCATAAATGTCAGCAGTGTCATTGTAGTGGTAATCTTGCCAAACAACTAAATAATTTGTACCATCAAATGCAATTGATGGATGACTCTGTGTATTTATAGCTGTTTAAATAGGTATTCCTGAGGTATCCAATAATGTGCCATCTTGACTTACTCTTGCTCCAAAAATATCAGTATAGTAATTACCAAATGTTGCATTAGACCAAACAACGAAATAATTTGTGCCATCAAAGGCTACTGATGGATGCCATGCCAAGTGCTGAGGAGGAGAAACATCAATACTCAAGGTATCCAAAACTACACCGGACTGGCTTACACGAGCTCCACATATCTTTGCATCACCACCCCGATCATATGTCCAAACTACCAAATAGCTTGTATTACCATAGGCTATACAGGGCCACCACTTATCTTCACCTCCAGAAGATATTGCTATTCCTAAGGGGTCTAATACATCACAGGACCGATCAACACGAGCACCATAGATGACATCGCTGACTCCATAATAGTACTCCCTCCAAACAACAAAGTAATTTGTTCCATCGAAAGCCACTGAGGGACGATACTGGCTTCGTGGCGCAGGTCCGTAGACTATACTCGTATCGATTATAAATTCATTACCTACATCTATAAAAGGATGAAATTGAGACTCTATGGTCATATCTTGAGCATTACTTAAAAGAAGACCATAACTTCCTAATAAACCCAAAAAACAAAGAAACCAAATTTTCATTTACATCTCCTAAAACATATTTTTAGACAGGATGGACAATTTTTCTATTATTTTAAAAAACTTATCGTGTCAATCCAGTTAATCCCGTCAAAAGTCTCCTTTTTTTAGACAGGATGAACAGGATAAACTGGATTCAAAAATTCTTTATTTATTAAAAACAAATCATGTAAATCCTGTCAAAAGACTCCTTTTGAGCAGCCCACTGCTCATACTCCCTTATATTTGAGCATTCCGCTGCTCAAATTGGACCATTAAATTAGATTAATGGAAAAGAACACGATGTTTATAGTAAACTAAACTGCTTATTTTTATTTATAAATTTCTTTTCTATGCCCTACAGCTACAATTATAACATCTTTTTGGATGATTTTATATACTATCCGATAATTACCTATGCGGATACGCCAAAAACCTTTGTATTCTCTCTTTAATTGTTTGCCCTTGTAGGGATTTTGTGACAATACTGTTTCTATCTTTTTGCTTATCCTTTTTCGTTGTTTTATTTCAATACTTTTAAAATCTCTTTCAACGTTACTTTTGTATAGAATTCTATATTCCGAGTCTTTCATGCATCTCCTCCGCGGTAATTATGGGGTCATCTTTATTCTCCCATCTCTCTAACGCTAACCTATAGAGGGACTCTTCTCGCAAGAAATCTTCCAGAGCTTTACGCACAAAATAAGACTTTGACCTCTGGGTTTCTTTACACAATCTCTCCAACTCATACTCCATCTGTGGGGTTAATCTAACAGGTAAAACCCTTTTGCTATATACCCCTACTTTCTTCATCTTACCCCCTTTTTATTTGTATTATTTGTATCACATATTATACAACAATATTTTTCATTTGTCAAGAAAAATATTTAAAAAAAGTGGTTCATCTCCAATTTAGTTGATAAAATATGAGAGTAAACCTCGCACTATGTTATAGTGCGAGGGTAAATCCCTTTAAATTCATGCTCTTTGCATATTCGTATATGAAACTGTTCACTTAGAGCATTTGTAGGCACAAATTCAATTTGTGCCAGCACGATTTGAAATCGTGCCTACAATTTTTGAAAGCCATTTCTAAAAAACCCACGCGTATGAAGCGAAAAATGAATTACTTCTTAAATACAAGAAGCCATATTGTTAAGCTTGTACAGCATTTGGTCAGTATTTGAACCAACTAAAATGGAGAAGAACCAAAAAAGTTAACAATGATTTGGATTGCATATCATAGGGAATAGGGGGGAGGTGAATGAGTTAAGTGAATAGACTGAAGACCACAGACTGCAGACTACAGACCAAAGAGTTCAGCTACAGGATGGAACCATTTAAGATATAGATATAGTGTATCAGGTTATCATGGTATCAGTTGGATGTATATCAGGTTATCAGGAGATCAGTAGGAAGAACATCAGGATATCAGGGTATCAGATATCCAACAACGAATAATTTATCCTGCTTGCCATGTAACGATAGTGTTCATGGTGAAATGCGACTTGTCTTGCTTGCCATATGTAATCAGGTCTTTGTATTACATTATGGTGAATTCTCTAACTATTTCAACAGGAAGCATATTTCACTGGGACTAATTTGTATCCTCCCCTTGTAGTGCCTTTTTAAATAACACCAGTTGTTTCTTGAAAAATTCATTATTGGGAGCTTTATCCAGGGCTTTTTCTTCCATCTCTACTGCCTTTTTATATTCTCCCTTTTTATAATATAAAAATGCCATAGTGTCCATTATATTTGGGTCATCGGGAGAAAGTTCTAAAGCCCTCTTCGCATAATCATATGCCTCATCAATATGTACATCTCTTTTAGCACATTCCCAGGCGATATTATTTAACACCGATGCATCATCTGGACTTTGCTCAAGTGCAAGCACCAACAGCTCATATGCTATCTCCCATTCTCTTTCAGCCTCCTCTATCATACCCTGTTTACGGTATTCTTCCTCAAACCTGGAGTGAGCAGAGGGGAGAAAGGTTATTTTGTAAAGGTTATAAATTCTCTCTAATTCCTTGATAGGCTCCTCATGGTCATCCACTCTCAGGTCGATATACCTGTCATTAAATCCAGAATAACCGCCCTTTTCTCTCACAACAAGCAGGGCTGCTGCCTGTTTACCTCTTTTATCTCCTCCTGCCTTTTCACCAGCCTTAAGAGCTGCGAGTAGTTTTTCTGCAAGCATTCCTTCTTCCTCAAGAAATGCATTTTCCATCTCCTCAATAACCTCTTCTCCTGCAAGTATATTGCCCTGAACTGTAAAGTTCTCTCCCTTCATATGACCTGCCCATTTAAAGCAACTTCCTCCTGTGAAAACTGCTGTGTTACCATTTGCATCAACTATACCTACTTGACGCCGAAAATAATTCTCATCAGTTGCAAGTAGACTATCTAATACCTCCTGAGAACTCATACCTTGCTCAAGCATTACAAGTCCTCTTGGACCGTATGTTGTATTTCCCCATGCTTGAGTAGCTATTGCTCCTACACCTGCCTTTGCATATGGAACTCCTGAACCTACAGCAAGGAACTTAGATGCAACTGCAACTCCTAACTCCTGCGTCTCCGGGTCATATGCGCAGATGGAGAAGGTTGCCTGGAGAGAGGTGGAGAAGAACATAAGTGCAAGGATAAGTGACTTCATATATGCCCCCTGGTTTAGGCCACTGATTACACAGATTAAACGAGAAAATTGTAAGCACAAATTTAATTTGAGTCTATTCGCACGGTTTTAAACGCTGACTGCCATCAGGCAAGTTGTCATTTTAATACCTGCCTACCGCAGGCAGGTTTAATTTTTTATATTTAACATTACCTTTGTGATCCGTCTGGGACGGACTGTGGTTAATTTCATATTATTTTAAACAGCACCTAATATTCAGTATTGTCAAAAATCTAACCACAAATTCACCCCATACCTATTCAATGGTGCAGGCGAACTATAGAGATTTTTAAATTCATCAATCGAAACCAAGGTTTTACTAAATGTTTAAATAACAAGTTATAGAACTCTAAACGCAACTTTATGAATTTCATCTATTTTGGGTATATCTGGTTTTACCTCTAACAAATGTTCACCTGGTGAGGGTACCCACACATATTTAAAAGGATATTCTTTCTCAGCGAGAATTTTACCATCAAGTTTGAAGATTACTCTCTCTATGTTTTCATCAGTTTCTACCTTGAATACTATTGCCTGTGATTGGAGGGAGACCTGTGGGTCTATTTTAAATATATCTCCATCTGTTGGTGTAAGTATATGTAATTTATAGTTTCCATAAGACCTTTCCTGTTCAATATCATTTGGGTATTTCAGATCAGCTTGCCCACTATATAATGATTTGTAAAATTTGTCTTTACTTTCTCCATATCTACTACATTCATCACATATCTCATATGGCTCCGTACCTAAAATAAATATCTCATCAACTACATTAGTACATAATGAACCAGGGATTTTACCTGAAAAGGCACATACTTCAAGATGAACTAAACCTGGTGGCTGTTCAAATGAAGGGGGATTAGCATATCTATGGAGTTCTATCATTATATCCCTGAATAGTGGGGCAGCACCAGAGATACCAGATACACTCTTCATTGGTGAACCATCGAAATTACCTACCCAGACACCAATAACATATTTACTTGTGAATCCCACACACCAATTATCTCTATAATCCTTTGATGTACCTGTTTTAGCAGCACAGGGAAAAGGTAGATTAAGTGGATTATCCTCACCAAAGGATTTTATCCTGTTTGAATTATCAGAAAGAATATCTGTAATGATGTAAGCAATCTCATCCGTGAATAACATCTTTTCTTCATTGGATTCTATTTTTAATATATTATTGTGTATATCGATGATTTCTATTATGGACCTCTCCATGTCAAGACATCCTCCCCTTGCAATAGCCATATATGCCCTTACAAGTTCAAGAAGTTTTACCTCACCTGCTCCCAGTGTAAGAGATAGTCCATAAAATTCTGCTACTTTATCGAGACTTTCAAACTTTAAAACCTTCAATAGGTTATATAGTCTCTCAACACCAAGCCTATCGACTAAACACACTGTTGGTACATTTAATGATGCACCAAGTGCCTCTTTTAACCAGACAGGTCCATTGTATTTTTTACTATAATTTTTTGGCGCAAATCGTGAACCATCAGGCAATTGGAACTCCATAGGGAAATCAGGCAAAATTGATGCTTTTGTAAATCCATCCCTCAATGCAAGAATATAGGTAAAGGGCTTGATAGCTGAGCCTGGTTGACGTTTTGCTAAACACCCATTAACCTGACCAGCATCAGAACCAAAATAGTCCTGTGAACCAATCATAGCAAGTATCTCAGAGGTTTCTGTATTCATTACAAGTATTGCACCTTGATTCATATTATATCGTTTCATCGATTTTAGCGTTGTCTTAAGTAATTTCTCGAGATCTTCCTGTAAGTCAATATCGAGGGTAGTTATAATAGTTTTGGGATTTTTGATATCCAATCTATCTAACTCGCATATTATATAATCGACAAAATGAGGTGCTCTGAAATTCAGCTCCTGTGGTGTAAAAGGCAAGGGTTCCCTCATTGCAAGAGAAAAACTGAGTGAATCAATAGTTTTCTGTAAGAGCAGTTTTTTTAGAATCTTGTTTCTTTCTTTTATAGCTTTTTCTGGGTTTATGTAGGGATTTAATCTTGAGGGTGATTTGGGTATAACTGCAAATAGACACGCTTCACCCACTGAGATATGATTTGCAGGCTTGTTTAGATAAAATTTTGAAGCTGCTGCGATTCCAAAGTTTTGAAAACCATATGGTGCTCGATTAAGGTAAATTTCAAGAATATCTTTCTTGTTTAGGTATAATTCTAATTTCAATGCATATAATATCTCATATAATTTAGTAAATAAGTTTCTATTTTTGAAACTGATTGCCATTTTTGAAACCTGCATTGTTATGGTTGAACCACCGGATACTATTCTACCAGCCTTTATATTTTCAATAAGTGCCCTGGCAAGTGCTATGACATCAACCCCAGAATGAGTCCTGAATCTCTTATCCTCGTAGATAATTGTAGCTTCGGTGATCCATTCAGACATATTATCAAGCGATGTCCATATACTTGTTTTATAATCTTTTGATAGTACTTCCCTTAAAATTTTACTATCACGATCAACTATAACAAAAGAGCGGAATTCCTCAGGATATAACCTCTCTTTATTGGGTGGTATAGCAAAGAATGTAATCAACCAAATACAAAGTATAAAAAGTGGTATATAATATTTTTTAAACCTTTTCATTTGATGATATATCTTTTATTGGTTAGTAAGTTTCTAACTTCTTTTGCATTAGCAAGCTAATGCACTCCCTTTTACTCTATAACGATAAATTTTTGAGAAGTTGAGCCAAATACTTCAGGTGAATACATCTCCTCAACTTTTGTTGCAGGTAACAGAAATTTCCCTGAAGTTTTGGCTTTTACAAAATAGACCCAGGTGTGTTCGTCGGGATACATGTGCTTACCTATAAGTAGTACTTTATCGTCATATACCTCTTGATGGTCAAAACTACCCCACCAGTATCTTCTTGCCTTGCGTCTTGCATCTCGGTATTCTTGTCTGACTATCTCTGATTCTGTAACAAAATGGGGATTTACTACCTCAAAACCAGCAGGCAAGGGATCATCAAGTATTCCAAATATTCTTGTCTCGGGTATAGTAACATGTAGTATCACCTTGTATAGTTCACCACGCTTGAACTTTTCAACTTTCCTGTTGTCTAATGTCAATATCTCTTTCCATATATAAAATCCTTCATCAAAAGCAATCGGACTCTCCTTGAGTGCATAAATCATCCTGAGAACATAATAAAGCCTGCCTTCTCCAAGCTTAGAAATCTTAATAGGTAGGATTGTATCTCGGGGTATAGAATCGAGTGGCAAAACGAATCGTTCTGGTGGTTTGTTGGTCCTTCCCTTAAATAGTTTATTTACTATCTCCTTTTCACCCAAGAGAATTCTGGCAGTAAAGTCAGGTTCTTCCTTTTCATATTTCCTGTAATAGGTTTGAAAAGCATCAAAAATAAATGCATATTCATGGGTTGTAGGCCTTGATTTACTGATTCTTTCACGCACCAACCACTTGATTGTTTGTTCCTTGTAAGGAAATGACATGTTAAGTTCAGTAAAGGCTTGTATGATAAATGCTGTTACCTTTCCTGGTGATGGAAAGGTCCAACCTCTATTTTCACTCTCTTCAAAATGTGCTGTGGTGGGTGATAACTTTACCTTGTTAAGAATTATCCGTGATAATTCAGCCTCAAACTCCTTACCCATACCAAGTTTTCTACCAGTCTTAAGTAATAATGTCTTACCAAAAATAGTAAGTTGTTCTCTGCGTTCGAATAGACGTGTGGCATATGCCCTATCACCATTGCCCCACAGGCTGAGAACATAAAGACAGAATGCCTTAGAGGTCAATCTGGCATATTCGTTATATGGATAATTCCAGTCTACATTTTCCAGTCGTAAAACCCACTGTAGATACCTTCTACCTTTAATGGTTACATCAGAATCAATGGAGTATCCATTATCCTTTGCCCTTTTCAATATATACATTGTATAAGCAGACAGATAAGGGGCTGGATGATTTCCACCTTTAAAATAGATAAATCCACCATTTTGCAACTGATATTCTCCTACCTCATCAAGCACCATCTGAACAGTGTCTCTTAGTACTTGTCCTGTTAGTGGAGCAAGTTTGAAATCATTTATAATATCTTCACCAACTATCAGGGGAAGTATTTTTGAAAGCCTCTGTTCTAAACATCCGTAAGGATAATTTATCAAGAACTTTATGCCATTCTCCATCCCTGCGAGTATTGAAGAGGATAAGAGTATCTCAAGCTCACCTAAATTGTCATAGGTATTAGATGGCGCATAGATGCTCTCTAATATCGAATCATCTACAGCAGAAAATGTAGCCACTGCCTCAGTAAATGGTGGAAATTGTACAGGAATAATTATCTTTAATGCATCCTTGTCATCACCCATTTTGCCATTAAAGCTAAACACTGCCTGTCCTTTCTGTTCAGCCTTGAATGTGAATAGTATCTCCTTACTCTCATCTGGTAAAATCGTAACCTCGTGAGTATTTTCTCCAATAAGTTTAATACCTTCAACTACGCATTCCACCATAGCTGTATTTCTTCTGTCAGTTCTATTATGAACTACAATGCCTGCTTGGAATTCATCACCAATCCGAGCAAATCTCGGTAAAGAGGCTGTCATAATAAATGGCAGATTAACTGTCAGTTGTGATTCAGCAGAACCGAATTCAGAATTCTTTGTCTGTGCAACTGCCATAATCCGAAATTTTGTTAAATTGTCTGGAAGGGAGAAGGTTGCGCTACCTCTACCAAATTCATTGGTCAAAATATGAGCCTCATAATAGGCAGTTGTGATGAACTTTTCCCGATAAGAAATACCTTCAACTCCTCCTCCACCACCGCGTTCTTCTCCTTTTTCTCCATAATTTCTCTCACCTATTATGTGTAGACGAGACTCTACAGTCCTTACTGAGAGAGGTCTCATACCATAAAAGTAGTCAAAGGGGTTGGGTGTTTTATAATCAATGAGATTTAGCACACCTAAATCTACAACAAATAGAGCCAATTCTGCTGATTCTACCGGTTCTCCCATATAGTTATTTACAATAAAACTTACAGTTACACTGTCACCGGGTCGGTATTCCTGCTTTTCTGACCAAACACTAACCTCAAGGTGCTTTTCCTTTGCATCTACCTTTAAATTAGCATAACCTATTTTAAATTGTGGTTTCCCAAGATCAGTCTCTTTTTCTTCATTCCAGGTAAGTCCTTCAACCCTCCCTCGTATAATTGTTACACTAACAAAGATATTAGGCAGATAAGTAGAATCTATCGGTATCTCAATATAATCAGCATTACCATGAATTTTCGTTACGAATTTATTCATGATAAGCTCCCTCTCTAATGTGACAAGCACATTTGCAGAATCATATGGTGACTTTACGAGTATTTTTGCTGTGTCACCGACTTCGTATACTTCCTTATCTGGCACAAGCTCTATGATGTCGTCATCACGCATCCTCCATCCAGCAAATCCACCACCAGCTACGTAGAAAAGCAAACTTGTTGATGTTTCTCTGCCCCTTTCATCCCTTGTAATTGCAATGATACAGTATCGACCTGGCTCATCTGGCACGAACCGAATAAGGGTTGAATCACTGTTACTTTTAACCCGCTTTCGTTCCTTCTCAACTTCACTACGTTCGGATACCCATTCATATCTTCCTCCAAATCTTGCCTTCTTAATAGAGCGCCATTCCACCTTCTGTACCCTGACTGATACATTTTTGTTATTTACTTTTTCTCCTGAAGGTCTTATAGCAATCATATAAGATTCTACAGTATCACCCAGTATATATAGACGTTTAGAAGTCTTTAATCCCAGCAGTATATTGGCTGGCAAAGCAATCCAATTTTGTCTACCTGAAATAGTTTGCTTATTGGGTGCAGTAACACTGGCTTCGAATGTTATTTTCGAGGGAGTTTTTATATCGTTTGAACTTAGCTGCGCCCGAGCAGGGAATTGACCTTTATCATTTAAATTACCCTTACCTGATGATATTATCTTTCTATCCCTCTCAGCCCTGTATTCACCAAAGGTATAAGTTTTATATTGAGTATATCTCAGACGATACTGACTTTTGATTAAATTCCAGGTTACTGGTGCATCTCTCATTGGCATACCAAAAAGGTACCTGCCAGTTATCTCTACCTCAAACTTCTCATCGACTATAAATGTATCTCTTTCAGCAGAGACAGTAACTTCAAATTCAGCTGGTTTGTAAGCCTCTACCCTGAAATAGTGGCTGAGATAGATATCCCTTTTTGATATAATTACCCGTATTAAATAAATACCGGTTGGTGCATCTTCTGATAGTGGCAAACTTTTCGAAAAGCTACCATAAGAATTCAACTCCAATGTATCATCAAGTATAACTTCGCCTCGTGAATTTTTGATTGTCACCGGAACCCTTTCAATAACAGGTAAAATCCACAAACCAGACTGCTTCTCTCTCATTATTCCCTTGATATGAACGGTTTCACCTGCACGATATAACCCTTTTTCAGTAAAAATATAACCTCCATATTCCTCCCTTCGAATATTCCATCTGTACGGAATTTTAAATCGCCATGGATCTATACCAAAATTCTGTCTATTTGAGAATACTGCACTTCCGCTATTTTTGAGTAAAAGCCATAGCTCAGGTCTTCCACGATACCATGTTTTTATTTCATTTGCTTCCTTTGAAAGTTTTGCCCACCCAGGGAATTCACACAGTCCTTGTTCATCAGATAACCCCTTCCATAGAATTCGATTATCACTATCTCTCAGTTGGATATTCACACCCTTTAAAGGTTTAGTAGAATTAAGCGATGTAACCCACACGAGGTTATTCTCAGGTGAAGATTTCCATGTTACACCCAGATCATTTACCATCACAAACGCTTTCAGATATCTATTTTGGGGATGCCATAATGTTCGTCCAAGATCATTAAGTTGGATAAAGACAAGTCCAGTAGGTTCTTTGAGTATTTCTTCTAATTTAATTGGTAATATTGTCTTTTTATTTCTATAATCCTTATAAGTATTAACCTTCCAGCATTTTTCAGTAGGTACATGTTTTCTGTGAATTGAGAAATTAATCCCTTTTATAAATGGTATGGCATTATCAAGCTCTATTTCAGAAAGGTGAAGATTTACACTATCGATATTCAGGAAAGTAGCAGGATAATATAAACTTCCCTGTGATTCTATTATGTTTATACCAGTGGGAATACGTACATAGGGTCTATAATCACCGACTTTTAGTGTGAACTCATAATCTTTATCAAGTTTATTGCCAAATTTATCTTTCAATCCTTTCGTTATTATTATATTGTATTCAGAATCAGGTTTGAATGGTAGACTGAGTCTTATACGAGTAATTTCCCATTTTTTGTTTCTATACATATCCGGAATCTCTACTTTGGGTTCGATGTTTACATCTTCTATAAATTCACTCATAAATAATGGATTAGAGAAACATAACTCAAGCCAATCACCTGCCATAATCTCTTTCGGATAATTTACTAATCTAAATACATTATAGGTATTGAATGTTATAACCTTTTCTGAGCTCATACCCAAATTACCATATTTTGAAAGCAATCCTGGATAAAGGTAAACGTCTATCTGTGATTCAACTGGAAGTTTCTTCAATGGTACAAGGACTAATGTTCGTTCATTTTTCCAATGTTCAAACGGAGTTCTTTCTTTCTCTCTATTTCTAAGGCGTCTAACATGGAATGATATAATTTCCTTTCTGAATGTGGGATATACAGGTTTAATAAAACCACATACTTTTGATGGCTTACCATGTGTGGCAATGATCTGGATTTTATCACCAATTCTTTGAGGAGACATCTCCTGGTTAAAATAAAGGTATATCAAGTCTTTGCGATCTACAAAATTCGCACGATGGCGCGGATAGGATTTTAAAAGCAAGGGTCGTACGGTTTCAAACATCCATGATGTATCTCTCTCTAATTTCATACCTGTGAGAGATTGTATCTTATCCTTTTTTAAGGTAACTATAAATTCTGTTGCAGGTGAAAGAGTATCATAAGGTATGAATGCAAGAGTTCTTGAACCCAACCATCTGTATTTTCCACGAACAGGTGGATCAATTTCCAGAGGTCCTTCTGTCTCCTCTCTTGGAATAGCTTGAAGAGATGTCATTGGTTGATTAAACCCCACGAGTATTTTAAATGATTCACGTATACCTTCAATTGAGCCTACAGGTGATATGTGTGTAATCCTAAGTGATAATGTATCAGAGGATATGATGGTTCTCTGGGTTGTTATAGGAACCTTTATCTCCTGCTCATATTTTTTACATGAACACAAAGCAAGGATTGAAATGGAAAGTATGAGAAACCTATTCATTCTATCCCCTTTTATAAATCATTTATTATTTCATGAAATACTAGAGTATATAGAAAACAGAGAAGTTTTAATTCCGAGGAATACTTTACAGGGTCATTGCATACACCGAACTGGTATAGTATTCTATATCAAAGTTAAATTTCTTTATAATTTATTAATTTTTATAGGACAGCTTCCCAAATATAGCCTTATGACCTCTTCTCATCATCTCCTTGACATCGTTGGAACAACGTACTGACTTGTAGTAAAGAACCTCTCCAATCTCCTCAGCCTGTTTCAATCTTTCCTCTTTTGAGAGAAAATAGGTCGCCATTGTATCGAGTGGGCGTGATGTTCCATCACTTTCGTATTTTATGGTCATATCAACACCTGCGTCAAGCACATTATACGTATTTTCGGTCCAATTGAAGTTTTCAATGCCAAGGTCCGGGTTTATCCTCAGATGGGCTGATATAGAAACATAGGGAATTCCGGAGGCTCGCAATTCTCTTGCGCATTGTATGAACATTTCTGGCGACATAGCATTTCCTAAATTAATTTCATAGAGAGCTGATGTTCCATCGTCTCGAATATATTCTTTCATTATATTCAGCAGCATTCTGAGCTGAATCGCATTCTGCGTTGAAAGGAGCATGGATATTTTAAATTCCATATTTTTAATATCACGCGCATAATAGCAGCCTGCAACAATTGTAGACCAGCTTGGATTCAGGAAGAAGTTGGTCCCTGTATTGACTGCTGCACGGGTTATACCGTCAAGATAGACCAGGTGATTGTTATTAGCAACCTCGATTCCTCCAAAATTGCCAAAGAAGGTGCCCTGATTTTTAAGTACTAATGACCGCATTCCAGGAGAGGATTCTACTGTTTCAAATCTTTCACCTGTAATTTTTTCCAATCTTGCATAAGATTCATTACTGAGAGGAGTTCCAATAAGGTTAGCACTGCAGAATTTTGAACCGTATATATTTTCTGTTATTGCCAGTGTTGTGATTAGTTCACCATTATAAACATAGTCCTCTGTCAGTGCCATAACAGAAATCATCTCTTTTGGTGCAAGGGTCGTGCCATCCTCTGCCATGCGTCGCATACAACTTAATGCAACAGGAGCACCCTGCCATCCCGAGACCTGTGTAGTAACAATACCATCCTTTGTTACCCTTATATTCTCTTTTTCAATAAAATCTTCAACTTTGGCAATTGATTTTGCATACTCCTCAGTCTTATCTAAGGTCTCACCAAAACCCTTTTCATTAGCTATCCTCTTCCTCGTTTCATATTTCCTTTTATTTTCAATAGTCTTCATAATCTCAGATGCACCGCCATAAGATTCTTTCAAGGCATCCATTTGTTTCATATCTTTCTCTGTTAGTAGATTAAAATGTAATGCCATTTGTGCCTCCTTTTTTTGGTAATGTGTAGTTTAAAAGAACTTATTCAACAGGGACTTATACGAGACTCTTAAGAGACTATATTTATATTTAAAAAACTATCTTTATCTCAATATCCGTTCCATCTCAAGACCTGTATGAGTAAAATCTGCTTGGAATTGACAAGAACTTAAATAGGTTGTTTTTTTCAACGGGGATAGGTTATCCCTGTAAATAATCTGTAGTTTTCATTCCATTATCAGAACTCCGTAAGTATCCGGGTCATAGTTTATAGGTGTTTGCCAGTCGGCTGTACTGTTGAATCTTTTCTGTTTACGCCTGAAATTGATTCCCCACCTCTGTCCAGATTTAACTTCAACTCCAAACTGAATTAAGGGAATGCATACCTCGATATCCCAAAAATCATCGCCTTTTGTTGTTACAACTTCATAGGTTCCATCCCAGGTTCTATCATAATCGATTTCTCCATCTGGACTTTTTTCTATCTTCTGGTCAAAGACTGCCCCAAGTGGGTTAAAATATATCTGATATACTATCCCTTTGTCTATATCTGGTCGTAAGAAATAACCCACACAATCCTCTGCGTAAACTGCACCATCATGTTCGACAACAGTAGCAAAAATAGAATCTATTTTCGATTCCTTGCAATGTGCAGCGAGATATATATTACTATCATCATGAGAAAAGTAGAAATACACAGAGTCAATCATCATTTGACTTCCATCCCATTTAAAGAGTTTCGAAATGGGATTCTTCCATATTGTCTCAGATATCTTACCATCGATTACTGGTGGAGTTAACACCTGATTGCAGTATGTCTTTCGAGCAACAAGAAGTGATTTTTCTATCTTATAACTTTTACCTTTAAAATAGGGAAAGTTTAAAGAGAGCGTTGGAACTGGATAAAGAGCTCCTTCATTCTTTACACTGAATTTAAAAGTGTTCATATCATTTCCTGTAATCTTTACTGGAATATCCTCAGGCTCCACAAACCATCCCTCAGGTACTTCCCAATGTATGGTGTCATCGAGTGTAAAATCTGATAGATTGTTAATATTAACCTCTAATTCAGTTTCCATAATATTAAGGTCTTCACCTACTGGTAGAGATTTATCGAAATCTATCCCTAAAAAATATATTTTGTAAATAAATTTCAGGTCTGCAGTAGTAACATCCTCCCATGCCAAAACTGCATCCATTTTAATTGGTGCTATTGAAATACCTTCTTCATCTACTGTTACCCACATAAAATGGTATTCTATACCGGTTGGACCCGGGTCACAACCACCTCCTGAACTTCCCACACCAGTATAGAGAATATCATCAAATCTTCCGCTAAAATATATATGATAATGTCCTGTAAATACTGCATCTACGCCAAAATCACGGAACAGATTGTGCAGAGTATCCGCTTTGTTATCTGCTGTTGTTTCGTACCAGAAGGGTTTGTGGTAAAAGACAATAGTATATGCGGCATTTTGATGTTCGTATAAGTCATCAATTAACCAGTTAATCTGTTCTTCAGGAAGCTCTGTACTTGATTGCCAGCAACTGTTATCGAGAATAATAAAATGCAAATCTCTTATATCAAAGGAATAGTATGGTTTGTCTATAAAACGTTTATATAACTCTCGAGAAACATCGTCCCATATATCATGATTACCAGGTGTGAAATAAATAGGCATTGTGAGAGGAACAATTAATGAATCATATTCCTGCCATTGACTGATAACAACAGTTGTATCATCCGTATATCCTTCAATCATATCACCAACTGTCAAAACAAAATCTGGTTTTAGCCTTTCTATTTCCTCCACTAT
>JAGMCL010000029.1 GCA_023129165.1 Caldifarciminota bacterium
ATGAAGATTTATTCACATTTTGGCTTCAATGATTTTATTATTTGTTTGGGATACAAGGGGTATCTAATTAAAGAATATTTTGCCAATTACTATTTACACATGAGTGATGTAACCTTTGATATGAAAGACAACAAAATGCAAGTTCACCAAAACTATGCAGAACCCTGGAAAGTAACTTTAATCGATACAGGATACAATACAATGACAGGAGGAAGAATCAAAAGAGTTCAGCAATATATTAACAATGAAACTTTTATGATGACTTATGGAGATGGTGTAGGAGGTATAGATATAAACAGACTCTTGGAATTTCACAAAGGTCGTGGCAAGTATGTTACTGTAACATCAGTTCAGCCTTTTGGAAGGTTTGGTACATTAAAAATAAATGAAGACAATTACGTTAAAAACTTTCAGGAAAAACCTAAAGGTGATGATTCCTGGATTAATGGCGGTTTTTTTGTACTTGAACCTGAAGTTTTTGACTACATAAACGGGGATGAGACGACCTGGGAAAAAGAGCCTCTTGAGAATTTAGCTAAGGATAATCAATTGGTTGCATATAAACACCATGGTTTTTGGAAACCAATGGATACTCTAAGAGACAAGACAGAACTTGAGTCTTTGTGGAATTCAGGCAACCCTCCCTGGAAGGTCTGGAAAGATTAGTTATGGGAAAAATTTTAGTTACTGGTGCCACAGGTTTTATCGGCAGCCACTTAGTTGAACGACTTATACATGATAAATATGATGTCATAATCTTAAAACGGTCAACCTCTGATACCTGGCGAATTAAGGATGTATTACACCAAGTAAAAAGATACGATCTCGATAAGACTGAGATAGAAGCAATTTTTCAAAATGAAGCGGTCGGTTTGATAATACATTTAGCTACAAACTATGGGAGGCGAGGTGAGACAATTAAAGATATCATCGAATCCAATATTACGTTCCCATCAGTTCTTATTGATTCCGCTTTGAAAAAGTGTCTGAAAGGTATTGTCAATATAGACACATCCGCTATAGATGCGTATTCTTTTTATGCTTCTACCAAAA
>JAGMCL010000003.1 GCA_023129165.1 Caldifarciminota bacterium
TATCTGGAATTTTATATGGGTTTTAGAGTTCATAGGATTCGGATAGTTCTGCTCAAGTTTAAAGACATAATGTCCTTCCTCATCTGAAACTCCAGTAGGAGGACCAATCTTTATTGTCAATGGAATGACAGTAACATAATCACTATCATTTGACTCAATATGAATATAAAATCTTGCTATCGAATCATCATACTCAGACGATATAGTAAGATGATACGGGTCAGATACGTTACCAACAACCTCCCCAATCGGTATATCCCCGAAGGAAGATACTGAGTCATCTGTAGTTATAGGCGAATCTAAGATTGATAGTGTTGCGGATAGAGAACTCGCAGTTATATTTCCAAGATTCTCTAAATAGATATACATCTCGAAATCCTCGCCTGGATTCGGTATGCTGTCGTTGTTACCTGATGAATCTGCTATAACGTAATCATTGAATAATATCCATGGTGTTTGAGAAGGTTCTGGTGGATGTGTCGTAAACTTTAGTGCCCTTCCATTTTGAATGGGTGCAGCAGTAGGGTCATAGTTATAATTATAATAATATTGCAAACCATCAACCTGACTACTATTCTCTATCCCTATTGTAGCTGTAGAAATATTCGCAACATTTTCATACTGGTAGATTATCTCACCATCTCCTGTAGGTGTTTGATAGTAGTCAGGGTCAAGGAATATAACCTGGAAGGTTTCTCTTAACCCGGTAGCTTCATAATGTGCACAATCTTTAAACTCACAAATCCATCTATGATTCGTTTCATCATAGTACTCATAAATATCTCCATATTGAGATGGGTCAAGATCAAACCAGAAAGGTGCAACCATATTAGCAGGTCCATGTGTATCAGGTATTGCACAATTGTCACCATATCTATAATTTGTATAACCAGGTGCAAGAAACCCATTTGAACATACTGATATTATGTTGAAATTATTACCATAGTATTTGGTAAGAAAGTGAAGACTTAATGTCGTAGTTTTAGCATCCTCATTAGTGATTAACGATACAATACTCCCAGGTCCTGGTGGCGCGATTTCGAACCAATCGTATACTGGAGCTGAACCATAAAGGGTATCTGTATCATCATAGCAGTAATATCCGTATTCATCTGGACCTGTTGGTAAACTACTTATGATATCTCCAACCTCTATCGTAAAAGAGATAGTATCAACGTGGGTATAAGTACTGCAATTCTCAGTTGTATATATAACAAATGGAACATCATAACCTGGAACCGTAAGAGGGCTAACGATAAGTCCTATGTGATTTGAGGACAATACTGATGAATCAGGTAGTATCTCATCAAAAAATAATAAACTATCAAATATTAAAATATAATCACTTTCACATTTTATGATACATTCAGCACTATAGAGTATTGATTGGCCAATATTTTTCATTGAAACATCAATATGGACAGTCTCTCCAGGGTCTAATCTTGAGTTTCCATTATCTCCTACGAGCGTATCATAAACAACAGATGTATCAACTATTAACTTACATGTTTCTACTAATAAATGGGGTATTGAAACCTGCCATGAGTTTTCCTCACTATCGAATATATTTAAGAGAATGTCAAATGAATAATTTGAGGAACAATTAGATGAAACCTGAAATGTAAAATCCTCAAGATTCCATGCGGTTGATTCTGGAACAATATCATTAAACGGACTCGTACTATCCAAAACCGTTATGAATTCTGAACTCTCAGATATAGTTGCATTTACACCATCAGCAGTTTGATTGCCGATATTCTTAAGTAAAACCTTGAGGGAGACAATCTCACCAGGATTTATAATACCATCCCTGTTTCCATATAGTGTATCTGTTAATGAATATGCCTGATACGTCATATAGGGACCAGTAGATATAACTGGTATGAGTCCTTCAAAAGGTATATAGTTTCTTGAAGTAACCGTTATATTCATATTACCCAAATTCTGAGGAAGAATTGAAAGTGTTACATTACCCTGTTGGTTTGTATATTCATAGAAATATATGGTTGTATCCATCATTAAACAGACCAGGGCATTAGATACTGGTGTCAAATCATCATTATTAGACACATTTACAGTAACCTCGGAGGTTTCAAGATTTACAATCTCTGGATAGGATACTAAAAGGCTTTCCGGCGTATATGTCCAGAGATTGAGTTCAGGGTCACCATAACATTCGATACTATTATAATGGAACGTACTATTATATAAATGATACATTCTTTTTCGTCCCTGTTCACAGGCAAGACCGAAAATACTTGAATTTCTAAACATACCTTCAACGAAACCCTTTGTAAGTGCACTTCTAAAGTGTGCCCAACCCATGCCTGCTGTTGTTGTACCAATAAACCCCACTGCTCCTTTTGGTGATTCTGCTGTTCCTGCTCTCAAGAAGTCCTCCCCAATAGTAGGCCAATATCCTATTGTGGTATTGCATGTTGCTGACATAACAACCGGTAGTTTGAATCCATTGTTTACATAATAAGGATTTATATTAAAAGGATCAATCCATATATATTGAGTTGAACCACGGAATTGTATATATGTTCTTCCATCATTAATACCATTACTAATATCATTTGCATCATCACCTTGAATCATAGAAAAGGTGTCGATAACGACATATTCACAGTCTAACATATGGTTTATAGCAAAATAAGAATCATCCCAGTAGATACTATCATCAGGTGGGTCATAATCTTCTCTTATTATAACCATACCTTTTCTGAACCAGAGTGTATCATCCATAAAAGGATATCTCTCATATCCAAGTGTCTTAGATACCATTGTATTTACTTCTGTCACATTTGATGCAGGAAATCTTCCTGGTATAATCTCGTTATACAAATTTCCACTAATATCAGTATAATAATTATCAGAGTTTGCACCATCGTGATAAGGGATATTAATTGTACTATGGTCGCCAACCAAAAGCAGATACTCAGGTCTTGGATTCCAGGTATTGTAGGCATTCGTTACGTATGCTCTAATCTGGTAAGCATAACTGCCCGTCTCTGAGAGCTTGGCAACCTTTGCCAACATACCCTTTTTGGTCTTCCATTCTGCAAGTGGAATTATGGCTTCATAATAATTATCTGGTGTAATTATGAGATATCTGGCACCCTCAGAGAAACATACTGAATATATTAGAGTAATGAGAATAATTATGTATACTGTGCAGTTTTTCATTAAAATCACCTATTACCTTTAACAGTCTAAAGACTGTCACTCCTCTTGATATTCCCCAATGTTATAAAGGAGTGACGGCGTTTACGCTGTTACAAGATGAGATTGCTTCGCCTGCCTACCGTCAGGCAGGTCGTCCGTCAACCGACGGACTCCTCGCAATGACAACTTATTCCCTGTCATTGCGAGCGAATAACATGAGCGTGGCAATCCCATTTTTTATATTCAAATTTCATTAACAGTCTGAAGACTGTCACTCCTCTTGATATTCCCCAATGTTATAAAGGAGTGACAGCGTTTACGCTGTTACAAGATGAGATTGCTTCGCCTGCCTACCGTCAGGCAGGTCGTCCGTCAATCGACGGACTCCTCGCAATGACAGATAAATATAAGTTTAACCTACATCAACTTTATCAATTTCCTTGTCTTTTTATTCACACCTGTATCTATCCTATAAAAGTATACACCGCCAGGGAGTAAGTTTCCGTTATCATCCATTCCCTTCCATTCAAGGGTATATACTCCCGGCTTCATCTTTTTATTAACCAACATCTTTACATGCATACCAACAAGGTTATATATGTCAATCATTACATCACTTTCGGTTGGTATCTGGAATTTTATATGGGTTTTAGAGTTCATAGGATTTGGATAGTTCTGCTTAAGCTCAAAGACATATTGTCCACCTTCACTCACACCCTGGACAGGAGGTCCTATGTCTATCGTAAGTGGAATAATAGTCTCATACCAACCTGAATTAGACTCAACATGAAGATAAAAACTTGCTGTAGAATCATCGAAATCATGTGATATACTAAGGTTATATGGGTTAGATATATTACCTATAACATCGCCAACAGGTATATCGCCAAAGGAAGATACCGAATCATCTGTAGTGATTAATGAGTCTAAAATTGTTAGTGTTGTGGATAGAGAACAGGCAGTAGAATTACCGAGATTCTCAAAATATATATACATCTCGATATCCTCTCCTGGATTAGGTATACTGTCGTTGTTACCAGATGTGTCAACTATAAAATAAGTGTGAAATAATATCCATGGTGATATATACATTGGTGAGGTCGTGAACTTGAGCACAGTTCCATCATGAATGGAAGCACCAGTTGGATCGTAGATATAATTATAATAATATTGAATACCAACATCCTGTGTACTATTTTCAATACCTACTGTAGCTGTTGAGATACTTCCAACATCTTCATACTGAAATATTATCTCCCCATCACCTGTTGGTGTAGGATAGTAGTCCGGGTCAAGCAAAATTGCCTGAAAGGTCTCTCGTGTTCCTGGACTATAGTAATGGGCACAATCTTTGAACTCACAAATCCATCTATGGTTTGTCTCATCGTAATATTGATAGATGTCTCCATATTGAGACGGGTCAAGGTCAAACCAGAACGGTGCTACCATATTAGCAGGTCCATGTGTATCAGGTATCGCACAGTTGTCACCAAATCTATAGGTAGTATAACCTAATGTAAGAAAACCATTTGAACATATAGATATGTTTGAGTAATTAGTACCGTAATATTTAAAATCAAATGGAAGACTTATGGTAGTAGTTCGAGCATCTTCATTCGTTATTGAAGAAATAATATTACCGGGTCCAGGCGGTGTAATCTCTAACCAATCATATGTAGGTGCTGAACCATAAAGAGTATCAGTATAATCATAGCAGTAATATCCATATTCATCAGGACCAGTTGGAATATCAGTTCCCACCTCGCCCACCTTCATATAGAACAAAATGGTATCGTAGTGGGTATATGTACTACATTCTTCTATAGAATACAACTCAAAAGGGATATCAAATCCAGGTATAGCAAAAGGACTTACCATAATCTCTATGAAGTTTAATGATATTACAGTAGAATCACTCCATATTGGCTCAAAAATTAGTATACTATCTTCAATCAATATATTTTCACTAATACATCTTAAGACACACTCTGCACCATAGATATCTGATGGTCCCACATTCTCTAAAGCAATATGGAGATGCACAGTTTCACCAGGGTCAAGCTTTGAATTTCCATTATCTCCAGGAAGTGTATCATAGACAATAGCACTATCAATTTCCAATTTTCCTGTATAGACATAAAGAGAAGGTAAGTTAATATTCCAGGTACCTTTATCTGCATCATTTATAGTTAATGAAGCATCTATTATATATCCAGAAGGACAATCTGGTGAAACAAGAAATGTATATCCATTTTCTCCCCATGAATCTGAATCAGGGAGAATATCACCAAAAAAGTTTATGCTATCTAAAACTGTTAAATACATTGTATCAAGGGATATAGTTGCGTATACGCTATCAGCACTCTCATTTCCAACATTCTTAACCAGAACATCAAGACAAATTTTCTCACCCGGATTTATAATACCATCCCTGTTTCCTAATAGGGTATCCGTGATTGAGGAGTTTAAATATATCAAATAGGGTCCCACTGGATAGACAGGTATGGTTCCCTCATAGGGTATATAGTTTTTTGCAGTCACGGTTACAAACATGTCGCCTATATTCTGTGTATTTATTGTAAATGTAACATCTCCCTGTGCATCCGTATTATCATGTTCATATACAGTAGAGTCCATCATAAGACAGACAATAGCAGAAGTTTCAATAAGTGAGCTATCTATTTCACGCACATTTATAGTAACCTCACTCATTCCCAAATTTATGACATCTGGATGGATAACTAAAAGGCTCTCTGGTGTATATGTCCAGAGATTGAGTTCAGGGTCACCAAGACAGATGATACCATTGTATTCCGTCGAATCGTTGTATAAATGATACACTCTTTTGCGTCCTGCTTCACATGCCATTCCAAATATACCAGAACCCCTGAACATACTATTTACAAAACCCTTAGTAAGGGCACTCCTTAAGTGTGCACAACCACAGCATACAGTTGATGTAGCAGCACAACCAACACCTCCCTTTGGTGAGCTCGCAGTTCCTGCTCTCAGCAAATTATAACCAACTCCATAGTAGGTAGCACAGGTAGCTGAAACTACAACTGGTAATTTAAAACCACAATTACAATTATTAACATTTATTCCAAAAGGACTCCACCAATTGCCTACTCCCTGACCCCGAAACTGTACGTATGTCCTTCCATCTGTTATGGCATTCTCCACATCAGTGGCATTATCACCAAAATCATCGCAAAAAGTATCAACAACAACATAGTCACACCCAAGCATATAGTCTATAGCAAAATAAGAATCATCCCAGTAGATACTATCATCATACCAGTCACCATCCTCCCTAACTATTACAGTTCCCTTTCTAAACCACAGAGTATCATACATATATGGAGTTCTCTCATAACCGAGTGTCTTTGAGACCATTGTGTTTACCTGACTTACATTCGATGCTGGAAATCTACCGGGTATCATCTCGTTGTACAAATCACCTTCTATATCAGTATAGTAATTATCTGAGTCATATGCTCCGCCATGAGATGGCATTGGTATTATGTTATCATCACCAACCAAAAGCACATACTCCGGTCTTGGTTCCCAGGTATTATAGGCATTTGTTATATATGACCTTATCTGAGTTGAAGAGCTGCCTGTCTCTGAAAGTTTTGAAACCTTTGTTAGCATACCCTTTTTGGTCTTCCATTCTGCCAAAGGAAGAATGGCATTGTAGTAAGCATCTGGAGTTATTATAAGATATCTGCCTTTCTCAGCAAAACTGAGAGAAGTAGATAGAACTATGGAAATTAACAAAAGAACTATACGTTTACTCATTTCTACCTCCAATATGTTAAGTTATTAGGTTTATTTGGTCCCAGTGAAATATACTTCGTATTTCACGGGATAAATTTGTTTAGTTTATTTTGTAATTCGCAACAACTCACTTTTTCCTTGTCATTATCCTTTTTTCAATCATAAATCATCAATAGTCAATCCTCCATTTCCCCGTTTCCCTCTTTTCCATTAAACATTTCACATACAACATTTAACATACAACATTCAACATTTAACATTAAACATTATCTATCTTATCTTTATAATCTTACTGACAAGCATTTCTTTACCTTCATTAAGAACACACAAATATAGCCCGGCGGGAACAGGAATACCATGGTCATCTTTACCATCCCAAGTTACTTTGTAAGGCGTAAGGCGTGAAGTGTAAGGCGTAAGATTACGGACGAGACGACCTGTAAGGTCGTAGATATTCAAGGTATTCGGTGATAGGTCATCGGTAATCGGTTGTTTACCGATAACTGATAACTGATAACTGATAACTGTCCTTTCAATAAACGGATTTGGTGATACTGTAAATACTCTGGAAATATCTTCTTCTTCCTCTTCTATACCCACTATACCCTCATACCAATTATTACCTCCGTCATATGTATAAAGTAAAATCCTATTACCTACAGCTATTCCCCTGTAATAATCAACAAATTCTATATCGAAGATGGTTGAATCTGCAGGGTTGGGCTGAGAATTCCATGACTCCCCTCCATCTGTGGTCTTAAGTATTGTTCCAAACTTCCCACCCGCCCAACCAACAGAACTATCTACAAACTCCACTGAACGCAAATAAAAACCATCTGTAATGTTTGGCTGAACCTTCCACTCCACTCCGCCATTTGTTGTGTGCAGAATGCGCGCTTCATATGTTGTATCCTTACCACCAACAACCCATCCCTCTAAACTATCTATAAAACATATATCAAGGAAGTCGTAAACGCTATCCTCAAGTTGTAGTTCCCAATTATAACCACCATTTGTTGAATGGACTATTTGAGATGCCTCACCACCTGCCTCTAATGCAGGTCTTCCGCACATCCATCCCTCAAGTGTATCTACAAATGATACACCGTAAAAATCTGTCTGCCACCAGGGTGTAAAAACACGCTGCCAGAAGTCACCCACCATTCTTCCGAAAATACCATCGCCCCCAGCAGCAAAACCATTTATAGTATCAATAATCTGAATACGTGCATAATACTTAGTATGCCCATCTGTCTCAATTGTCCATGTCTTACCTCCATCATCAGTTCCTAAAATAACACCGGTTACACCAGATATCCATGCATTAAGAGAATCTAAACAGGTAACATCGAAAAACTGTCTCTCTGCGGGATTAACCTGCCTTAACCAGTCAAAACCACTATTAGATGTATGTATTATAGATAGGGTATCAAATGGTACTGTATCAAGCGTTACAGCCCATCCATGAAAGCCATCCGGCGATAATGCACATCCATGGAAATTGTGCGGAAGAAGAGCAAACAGAAGAAGTAACATGTTCATATGTCCCTCCTATGGATTATTATTTGTTATTCGTTATTTGTTATTCGTAAATTTACTTTTCGATACTGGACATTCAACATTTTAACATCAAACCTATTTATCGCGACTGGGAAGTCGCTCCTACTTCTTTATTTTCACAACGAGCCTGTCTACTGACAGGTAGAGACGTTGCTCCTACTTTATCGCGACTGGGAAGTCGCTCCTACAAATCGCAACGAGGACGTTGCTCCTACCTTATCGTGACTGACCTGTCTACCCCACCTACCGGCAGGAGACAGGCAGAGAAGTCGCTCCTACAGTCCTACTTCAGCAAAACAAATTTTCTTATTATATTTATATCACTACTTGTTAGCTTAATAAAATACAATCCCTGTGGTAACCTTAAACCCGATTCATCTCTTATATCCCAGAGAAACTGTCTATTAAGTGACTCTATATTTATATCGCAAATACATCTTCCCATAAGGTCGTAAATACCAAGTTTTACATTAGTTAGTTCAGTATCTCCACCAATTAATTTAATATATAAATTACCAAATGAAGGGTTAGGATACACCATAATGTCAGGTGTTATATCGTATTCTGTATAAATTCCTAAAAATGTATCAGGGGGTTGTGTTGTGAACTTTATAGTACGTCCATTAATAACATGAGATGCTTCAGGAGGATAGGAGTTAGCAAATGTGTATTCAAGACCACATCTATGGTTGTGGTCTCCTATTCCTACTGTTGCAAAGTTGTGTATGGAATCATTGTTTTGGACAGTGTGATATTGGAATATTAACTCACCATCCCCTGTTGGAGTTGTATAATAGTCAGGATTTAAAAAGATTACCTCGAATGTCTGGAGTTCTGAAGGTGTCTCATGTAAATAGTTGTGTATGTGTTGAACCCTGCTCCATTCTACAATAAATCTATGATAGACATCATTATGATAATAGAAAACATCTCCACTTGAATCTGAGCTTGTTGGATCGAAATCATCCCAGAATGGAGCAATAAGTGATGATGGACCCATCGTAGATGGGATATGCCAGTTATACATATCGTTGCAGATATCCTCACCCATTGAAAGAAACCCATTTGCACAAACAGATATCTTTGTATATTCTTTTCCGTAGAATCTAAATCCAAAAGGTAGATTAACTGTTTTTACTTCATCGTCACCAAGATATAGACACGTTCCACTACCACCAAACTCAGGGTCAATTTCAACCCACTCATATGTTGGCGTAGAACCAAATCCTGTATCTTTATCATCATACGCATAATATCCATACTCATCTGGTCCCAATGGAGTGGTTGTATCAGGTTCTCCTGCAGTTATACAGAAAAATACTGTATCCATAAATCCATTGTCTTGAGTAAGAAAGAGGTTAAATGATATACATTTACCTATAGATACATCCGGAAATATTATAACCGGGAAGACTGCAGTATATATGGAATCAGTCATTAATTCGCTAAACGTAATAATAGAGTCAATTACAGAAGCAGTTGAAGTAAGATTTCTTAATATACCATCTACATTATATGCGACAGAAGAACCATTATTTCTTATAGTCACATATATATCCTCTTCTTCTCCTGGGTCTATTATTCCATCACCACCAATTATAAGTGTATCAAGAGAAAAATCTGATGAGGAAACAAAATCTTTAAAGCCAGAAACCCATACATCCTTATCATCTGATGCCTCTATATAAAACTCAAGGATATACATATCTCTACAGGAGGAAGAAACGACAAATGAGAATGAATCTTCCTTTACCTCTCCTGCTCCGAAGCTATCAAACTCAGTAATTGAATCAATAAGCGTTACGCGTGTATCCTCAGAATTGAATATGATTGATACATCTGAAGCAGTTTGACTACCATAATTTTTAAAACTTATGTTTACTGATGTTGTCTCACCTGAATTGATGATGCCGTCTCCTTCAATTGTATGGGAATAATATGCAACATACATATCACTGGAATTGACGCTAATACTGTCAAGATAGGGTATCATTCCAGGTTGTGTCACTGTGAGATACAAAAATCCCGATGTTTGTGGATAAACATCTAATATGCAGATACCACCTGCATTCGTAAACTCAGATTCACTTACTTCTTCTTCCTTATACATAGATACCAAAGCTCCAGTTATTGGGTTGTGTGTTTCGTTTTTTACTTCGATTGTAAGCTGGTTAGAACCTATTGCAAGTTCAGCAGGATGTTCTACATGTAGTTCTACTGGTACATCTCCCCATATAACCATCTCAGGATCACCAAGAAGGTTGTAATCATGGAAGTATCTCTCCACACCACTGCTGCCAAACTGCTCAAGTGGAAAATTATACAGAAGTTCCATCTTTCCCCTTAATAATATCTGTCCAATAGTTGGGATATGTTCCTCAGTTATTGCCCAGTAAATACCATAATCCAGACAGTTATTCCATCTTGTCGATGTATATGCTGAAACAGGTCCAATGAAAGCAATTCCTCCCTTAGGTACATAGGGTGTTCCAGCACGAAGCCATGCTTCACCAAAACATTCAGGTGAGTCATATGCTCCTGTATAACAAACCAAACTTGTTACCAGTGGAAGCATCCAGCCATTATCTAAGCCATATACATCATCTACTCGGAAAGCTGGATAGTCCCAACCACTCCAACTTGCAACACCACCTCTATAATTCAAGAACAGCACACCTGAATTTATTGAAGTAGTTATCATTGCAGCGTCTCCATTGGCATGTGGTGGGTCATAAAAAACTGTATCAACTTCTAAAAAACCATTCATCAGCAATCTATTTCTTACACATCGCTTTGTTGGAACTGCTGTGTTAACATAATCAGGATAGTTACCACCAACCATAAGTGCCCTATTATACCAGAGTGTATCATCCATATATGGGGTCATATCATACATAAGAATCTTGGCAACGATTGTTGCAAGTTCCCCTGTGCTCGAAGCTGATAGTCTGCCTACAAGAATATCCGGCAGGAAATCATCTTCGTCCATCATTGCGTAAGGATGATCAGTCACTGCACAGTTTGGATATGTAAACGTTGGTACGTATTGTATATCCCCAATAAGAAGCACATACTCAAGGTTGGTTGAATCGTACAGGTCTGAAATATAATTTTTTATGGAATTCTGGTCTGAGCCTGTCTCCGAAAGAGTGGCAATCTTCACATTCCAACCCTTTTTCCTCTTCCAATCTGCAAGGGGTTCAATTTGATTGACAAATTCTGAAGGTGTTACCATAAGGTAAAGACCAGGTACTGTCGTTTCAGAAGGGTCATAATTCACGATAAAACTTCTATAAAGGGGTTCAAAGGCATACGATGGTTTTCCTTTTTCAAAAAATGCTTCTATTTCAAGTTCAACGCAATCTCCCTTCTTCCCTTTTACTGAGAATGGGAGTACATTATAATCTCTCATTCTACAGGGACTACCCAACTCTATTACATCCTCTTCCCCACCCTTCGTTCCTGATTCGGCATCAATTACAATAATAGTAGGAATCTGGTGAGAGTAAGCTATTAATCCACCTATTGCATGATTCGTTTCCTCTGAGGGAATAATCCTCAAAATCGTCCTCTGACCATCTCGCTGCATCACCTCTATTGAAGGCTGGAGTGTTATGAGAACTATTAGAAATAGTATGTTCATAATCTAAACTAAGTAACTGCTTGGTTTATTGAGTTCATTGTGTTTGTTGGGTTCATTGAGTTCATTGTGTTTGTTGTGTTTGTTGTGTTTGTTGAGTTCGTTTAGTTGATTTTGTTATTATATCTAATAACTAATAACCATTAACTAATAACATCTAACACTCAAAATTCAACTAATCAACTATTCAATTAATTAACTCTTGTCTCATTCAACATTAAACTACTTATCGCAATGAGGACGTTGCTCCTACCTATTAACACACTACGCTATACGCCTTACGCTATACACCCTACGCTTTACGCATTTCACATTAAACATGTAACGTCTAACATTCAACATTTCACATTCAACATTTAACATTAAACATTACACAATCGCGACTGGGAAGTCGCTCCTACATTCAACATTTCACATTCAACATTTAATATTTCTTCTATCGCCGATTACTGATAACCGTTGACCAATCATTATGCTAATCCCTCGTGTATTCAATCCACAGGTTCTATCACAAGAAGGCCTATATCTCTATCCGCTATATAAATGATACTTTCAACAAATACACTACTGGCATAAGGGGTTTCACATTCGCCATACAAATACGGAGAACCTGGATTACTCACATCAAGAACCTTCAAACCACCATCACCAGCTGCAACATACGCTTTATTATCCTTTACAAATACCTTATTTGCATACCCATTAAAATCGCAACTTGCTACTATAAAAAGATTTTCAGGTTCACTGACATCAAGTACATGGAGTCCACCATTTCCATCTGCAACATATGCATAGCCATTTGACACAAAGACATCCCGAGCATTGGAAGGAGTATCACAATAACCTATTCTTGCAAGGGAATCGGGGTTTTCAAGGTCAATTACCATTATTCCCATCTCCTCACATGCTACATATACATACCTACCATCAACATAAACACCTCTTGCATCACCTTTGGTTGAACACCTTCTTTTGTAACTGGGAAAATCAGGATGGGTGATATCTTCTTCGATGAACCAGTAAGATGCAGCAATATACACAAATTCTCCACTGAATTGAAGGTCATAGGCTGTGAACCAGGAATCGAAGCCAACACTGACTGGAGTGTAATTATCAGAGATATTAACAACTGCAAAACCCTCTGAGCCTGCTGCAAGATAAGCAAATGTATCAACTATAATTACACCACGTATATAGCCTTGGAGGTTAACTGAACTGATAATTTTAAGAGAATCAAGATTGACTATCTGCAGTCCTCCTTGACCATTGGCAATATATGCATAATTACCATCTATATAAACGTCTCGTGAATAACCTGGCATGGTGCATCTTTCGGTTATTATATACTCCTTTATAGTTTCTGTAGGTGGTGTTATACAACCTGAAGCGAGTAATACTATAATAAATACTACAACTAATTTTTTCATCAGTATCTCACTCCCAATCCAAGGTCAAAAGAGTTAAGATTAAAGTCCTTCTCTTCATCTATATTTAAATCATAAGGAGATGAGACACATCTTTTCCTTACAAGATAATTTGCGGTTATATAGATTCTATTTGTAACTGGTCTTTTAAAACCGAAAGATAATGAATGTCCTGTATCAACTCTTTCCTTATGATATAAATCTATCTCTGTAGTATAACCTCTCCTGGAAAAGTCATAAGATACACCGAAGTTTGTTCTAATAATCTTTTTACTAAGCTTTATCCTGAACCTGTGCTCTCTGTATGAAATATCCGGGTCTTCTTCCTTCGCTACAGCTGATTTAAACCTGTATGAAAAAGAGGGTGAAAAATCATATATAGATTTAAGATGTAATTTCAGACCAAACCTCCATGCCTTTGTATCATAGTAGTCAAAATGCTCATAGTAATCATCGAGTTGTCTTTCTATATAACCTGAGAGAGAAAATAAATCTATATTATATCCTGTTCTAATCTGTACTATAGATTGTTTATACTCACACGGGACATAATTCTGAGAATTATCTCCATACATATACCTTATAAGATAGGATGGTATGTATTTTAAACCAACCTGTATAAAAGTATTATTAAATAATCTACGCCACAAATTGATATTGAAAAGAATATAACTCTTCTCCTGGTTCATAAAAAAATGATGATTAGTTAGATGTAAATTAAGTGTAGTCCCTTTAAATCTATTTTTTAGCGAAACCTTGATGGTTGAAATAGCATCATCTATTGAATAAAAAGGGTATCTGTAAAGATGTACTCCTTGCTTGTAGTCGTTTATATGTTCCTCTGAATAGTGAAATATATTATCCTTATATGAAATTTGTGTCTCTAAGTTTATATAAAAACCCTGTAATATAATAATTACAAATAGAGATATCATTGAGAACCTCTAATATAAAAAGCAAATGCAATTTTACCAGCACCCTTTTCAGACCTAAATTTGAGTATATGTTCTCCATCTCCTATGTCTATGTATGTTAAAGACTTTGTTGAGGGTACAATTCTTGGACTGTTTTTAAATACAACAGTCTCAGACTTTTCGGTATTATAACTTACTCTTTTAATTAATTCATTACCGTCGTATACAGCTACACCGTATACATTTTCTCCTATAAAGGTGCTATCACAGAGAACTCTGGTAACCACCTTTATCTTTCTCGGTCCATTAATAATTACAGAAACATCTTTTTCAGCTTCACCTGTATAATATGCATAAATTTTCTCACTTTCTATAGTTTCAATGAGACTCTCGTATGAGATTGGAATCAATTCTTCCCACCTCTCAGGCGATTGAAAACCAAATCTCAAAAGAATTGTATCTGAGCTTGCTCTCCATATAAAGAATCTGTATGTATGGGTTTCATGAGGTACATTTATATAGAAGGAACGCCACTTGCTAACATCTTGACCAAAAACAGAAGATACTCCTGATTTCTTAGCAGTCATCTTTACAATTCTATCATCTTCACCATCCCTTTCTACTATTATCCTATATTTCTCACTTTCCTTCATATCTTCCTGCCATAAAATCCTTGTATAGACTCTTAACCAGGTTGGTCCATCAACGTTGATTATAAGAGGTTTTTCTCTTGTAAGTATATAGTAATCAATCTCCCGGGTTTTTGTAACCGATACCTTAGCAATACCCGGTTCACCAATTGTGACAATACTACCTAAAAGAGCTGATAAAAAGATTAGAATCATCACTTCCTCCTGGTATAATATTTATTATACCTGATTAGACTCTCTACCTCATATTTCATGGATATAAAAAGAATAACTATTATAATTAGAATAAATATTATTGCAAGGGGAACAGAGTATCTTTCTTCATAATAAAGGGAACCCTCACCAATAGTTGGAATGGGTACTGGTGCAATTGGTAGTCCATAACCTGCAGCAAGTTTTTCAAATGAAACAAGATTGATTATTGGAATACCTCTTATTGCCATTTCCTTAGCAACACTTTTTCCTTTCAACCTTATACTTCTTGTTTTGCGGTTAACACCTAACTTCAACTCTTCATTTTCCTCTCCTATATTTGCTACACCCCAGCCTACGTTTACAAATACCTTAATAGAGTCTCCATATATCTTTACTCTACTATCTACTGCATCTTCGATATTATCTGCTTCAATAAGCCCTGCATAAGAACGTTGTATTGCTCTTTTTATTATATTCCTGCCTTCAGGGGAGAAACCGATACCAATATCCCCTTTTCCACCAATGGATGCTGAAGATGTTATAGAAGAGAAAATACCATTTTCGTGAAGATATCTCTCCATATCCAACCAGGTATATGACGAAATATTTGCACCCCACATTGATGAACCAACTGATGAAATAATAACAGGGTGGAGTTTAAGGACCTCACAGGCGGAAAGTAATGCAATATTTATTGCTGGATAACTCCCGGTCCAACCTATGGCAATTATATCTCCACTCTTCACCCTACATTTTTTAAGCATTTCTACTATAACTGCAGAAAAATTTGGATTTAGTGTGGTTAATTTCTCAGTCAGGTTACTCATTCCTTCTGTGATAAGGGAATACTGGGAGCCAATTAATCCTGTTGCATTTGGGTCATTTATCACATCTATAGTAAGCTCAAGACTATCCCTCGCCTTTCTAATAATTGAGAATCCTTTTAAACATAACTTGGTTGCTTCAATTTTTTCCCTACAATATGGGTCATCTATCCTAATCTTATTAGTCTCTTCAATAGTAAAAAGTACTATAGAGAGAACTGCAATAAAGGTAATCAGATAGACTGGTATCTTTCCATCCCTTTGTTTCATGGTAGTAGAGTTCCACCTGTAAGTAGGACTAAAATAAATCTCACAAGGGCAGCAACTATCAACATAGAGGTAACTGTGTTTAATATCCCCTGTCTCTCCATCCAGTATGCCATCAGCCCTGGAATTACATAACCTATAGTAGATATGTCAATACCTCTATAGTTTACCTCAATGGTTGGATATAACTTTGTCAAATAACCTAAGAGGTAACCAACAAGAATACACATTACAAGCAATCTTCTACCGTATAGTATGGTAACTTTTGATATTGATTTTATTATGAGAAGCGAAATAAGTGAAACTGCGAGCGTTCCTACCACCCTGAAGGGATGATGGAGCATAAGAGCGATATAACCGGGAACGACAATGCCGCCAGCCGCAATTCCTATCGTCTCAACGAATAGAAGGCTGATGAGCATTCCTAAACCTACAGCCTCAACTATCATATACAGCCTTGGATGCAAAAAAATCCACTATCTTGTAACCAAATATAACAATGTTACCTATAGCAAATATAAGAGTGCCATCCCTGGAGATGGAAAGAACCTCTCTGTATATATCGGATGGACTCCTTCCATCTAATTCTAAGATTTTTCCCTTATTTATACCAAGACTTAAAGCCCGTTTTCTAAATACTTTTGTAAGGCTTCCTGTTAGAATATATTTATCTGCCAGAAGCTCCTGAGCACATAGTTCAGCAAGTTGTTTAGACCTATTTATCCTATCTGCTCTACAGTTTATAAGAATAAATCTATAATTATAACCTTCCTTCATCCTGTCCCATATTAATTTGGTTGAATCTGGGTCATTGGCTGCCATTGCATTTATGAAGTGAATCTCTTTTCCAAAATCATTAATTTTATATATTCTCAGAGCACCCGGGTCAGGTTTCATCTTGTACATACCCTTGAGAGCCATCCTTCGGTCTACTCCAAGATGTTCAAGCACAGACAGTGCAAGTATAACGTTTTGCTTATGTTCCACATAATCAAAATTCTCCATTTCATTATCTTTAACTCCATCTGCATCAGCAAAAACCATTTTTATACCCTTTTTTCCAGCATTATATCTTATCTCAGGTAAAATCTGATTCTCAGCTGTAAACAAAACAGCGCTTTTGGGGACAGATGCTACCATATAGTTTGCTGAATCAGATATTGTGGGTCCCATAACATCAAGATGGTCACTTCTTACATTTGTGATTACATAAAAGTTGGGGTTAATCAATTTATTAGCTTCTATAAATTGTAGTTCGGGTTTTAAAGACATACATTCGAATACTATAGCCTCTGAATTCTTTTTAATGGCAGTTCTAATTATTCTTTTCTGTTCTATTATATTTGCACTACCTTTTCTATCTACAGGTTCCTCCAATCCATCAGGAAATATCATCCTTGGCATTGTTCCTGTTGTCTTAGCAAAAGTCCTTATTCCTCCCTCCCTGAGACCAGCTGCTATGAGTCTGGTTACCGAGGATTTACCTCGGCTTCCATTCACGTGAATTCTTATTCTGAGCGCATTTAAATTCTTTTTATGCCTACTTTTTTCCAATATTAAGTAAATTAAGAAGACGAAGAATATAAAAAGTATATAGACCATATATTATGTTGTATCAGTTTAAAGAGTCGTATTATTATCTCCTACAGACACTAAATAAAAGTTGAAAAAATGAGAAAATAAATTTGAATATTTTATTTTATGATATATTTCCTGCATTAGGAAAAGGTTTGAAATAATAAAAAACAAACCTAAAACCTTTTGTTAATATGCAGGTAAGAACTTAGAAAATCAATTAGAAAATCAAGTTATTACTGATTTATTATACAATAAATAATAAGAAAAGTCAAGGAAAAATCGCTTTAAATTCTCTAAATCCCAAGCATAAATAGGTCAAAGCTTCCTGACTACCGTCAGGCAAGTTAGCCTTGCCATAAGCAAACCTGAAGCCTTCCGGTAGCAGAGTTTGCCCTGCTTGTATCCTCCTATTGTCATATGATACTATCTTAGAATAACTACTTTCTTCGTATTTTGTATTCCATCGGTTGTAAGTCTCAGGAAATAGATACCCTCAGGAAAACCTCCTTTTATGGTGGTGGGATATGAACCCTTATCCTTCCATCCACTGAATATTATCTTTACCCTTCTACCAATTATATCATACAGCTCAAGACTCACAAAACATCCATTTGGAAGAGAATATGAAATCTCTAAGGGTAGTTTTGTCGGATTCGGGATAACTATTATCTCTGGATGTGTATGAATAACAGTATCTTCAATTTTCGTTAAGAGCCCGGCCCCTCCCCAGAAGTGTTCAGGTGAAGGAACTGTACAATCCATTGAGGAATCCAAAAAGCTCTGAACCCATATCGGAAGAGATGGTGCATCATCCTGAAGCATAGTCTGCCATGCCTCATCTGTCAGCCTGTCACTTATAGGCTGTATGAACTCAAAGTATGAAAAACTGGCACCACGTGTGATGTATAATTCTTCCTCTATTGGAACTATTGTATAGATATAAAAAGGATAGCCAACACCCTCTTCAAGGCACCGCATCGTATTCATATCAGTATGAACATCAGCCACAACAGGCATCTGGTCATCAGAATCAGGTGATGGGATATCTGATTCTTCGCCTGAATATTCATCCTCAAAATATACAATATTCTGAAGTAAGCCACCGATTGAGTTTATCAACTCATAGTCCTCGATTGTGAGTGGGATATTCTCAAGCTCCATCTCGCTTAAAATCTTAAGACAAAGGAGGAGATTCTTCAGGGTTGTTAATCTTTCATTATGGTCATAAAAAAGCAGGTCAAGATTCAAGAGACCATCACTCATATATTCTGCAAGAGAGGCAAGCCGTGCATATAGATATGGATTTGGTTCAACATAGCCTGGTGTTTGTGGTGGAGATGGTGGAGAACCCCATTCTGTACTACTCTGCTTCGCATATAATATCGTATCATGTCTGAGTTCCGCCCATGAGCCAAGTGATGCTAAAAGTTCCTTATCCTGCCATCCATCATTCTGCATGAATAGAGGGTAACCATTACCTTTGGGAAAAAGAAGTGGCATAAGAGAGTAGAGCCAGTTCCAATAAAGATTTTCAGCCCAGGTTGCGTCAGGAAGTGCTGCGAACATAACCTTTAGAGAATCCATTTTATCTTCATAACCAATGTAATCAGTCTCGTGGTATATCTCATCAAGAATCCAGAAGGCACGTTCTGAACCCAATACAGACAGGACATCCAGCCCCTTTGGGAAGAGTCTAGTCAAATCAGGGATATTGTCGTATACGAGTTGATCCAGTATGTATGAATCAGGTATATATCTCTGCCCCATTAACCTGAACCCCTTTCCAACCGTCCATGTAGTAATTTCTGGACCGGGTAGGTCATCTGCTTCAGCCATGAATTCATCGAGGAAAGACTCATCAGAAAAATAATCAGGTGATTGTAATGAGAAATCTTCACCGTAGACCTCCTCCATAATATCCATATACTGATAGATATTTATGTCATCTGTTCTCCCGACAAAAAAGACAGTAGGAACGTAAATCCTTTCCCATACAGATAGAGCAGTTTCTTCCCCAACTGTTGTATTAACAATAGCATATACAAGAAGTATCGCCATGCGCGTGGATTTCCTTACATCATATGACGGAATTTCATATGGAGGTCCAACCATAAACGTTATCCTGCCATACCACATCATTGTCCTGAAGAACCTTTCAAGTTCATCTGAGCTGGTATAATGACCTCTCGGGACATATTGAGAGTAGTCTTCTCTATATTCAAAGATAGGCGAGAAGTTATATCCCCCGTGAGTATATATTAATGATAATTCCTCTGTTACAAGTGAATCTATAATTGGAGATGGTGTAAATTCTGTGTCAATCAGGGAATAACCCACACTCAAATAGGCCATATTAAGGAGTAATGCCTTCCTTACAAGTGTATCAGCAGCCTCATTGTAGTCAGTTTCAAGTTGATTGAGTAGAGCATCGGTGAGGTTAATTAGATCCTGGGTAAATCTTTCCTCTTCAGCAGTCTTCAGTATCTTGTCATAAAGAAGATGGTATGTATGCAACACACAATCTGTGGTTATGAATATCGGTATATTAAGTTCCCTCGCCTCATTGTATATATCATACATCTCCAGATAACTTGATGGTGCAACGCAGAAAGCATTCTGTAAAAGATACGATTCATCATCTGCTGTAAAATCAAAATCGTTATAGTTAATCACATTTGAAAAATCAGCCTCTATCGAATACGGTGGTATACTTGGCTGGACATCTACGAGGTAAGGATGGTATGTACCAAACTCGGTCTCTACATCCTCATTGATATCTGCTATCATCTGTGAAGATGCCTGTACTGCAAATATCACCAGAAACAAAGACAACAAACTTTTCATATACACCCCCTGGTATAATTTTCATTATACCTGATTACTCAGATATTAAATAAACAACACCTTTAGTTTACCAAGGTTTACTCAGATTAAAATATAAATATTGGCGATTATAAAATATCTGACACTAAGATGGAGTGCCTGCCTGCGGTAGGTAGGCATCACCTTGGTGATGCATGCAGTAGCAAGCTACTGCACTCCAAATATTCATTATTTGTACTCTCAACCAAATTAAAGAGCAAATTCCGTGTCAGAGTTCATATTTTATTAAATAATAACAACCCAAAAAACTTTATAATAGATGTTATTGCAATTTTTGCAAAAAGCTTGCAATAATTGCATATTATTCCTCTATAATAATAAACTAATCTTCTTGTCTTATTATTTTCATATAGGTCTTATATAGTATCTTCGCAACCCTATCCCATAAAAAGTTTTTCCTTATATACTCTCTCAATTGATTATCCTTCTCAATTGATAACGACCTTTCGATAGCATTACTTATAGATTTTGTGCTTTTGGGATTTATATATTCAACCATATCCTCAAAATATTCCGTTGTACCTCCCCTATTGGTGATAACAATCTTTGCACCAGCAAGAGCAGCCTCAAGTGCAGAGAGTCCCGGTGTCTCATATAAAGAAGGAAGAACAAATGTATCACAGGCAGCATATGCAGAAGCCAAAAGAGATGAATTATGAGGTATAGATGGAATGGTTATTATATTTGGGTTTTCACCTATTAATGACAGGCATCTTTTTGTGTATTTACCTTCATCTATTTCCCTGCCTATGAACACAGCCTTCCTATTAATATTTTTTAGTGCCTTTATAAGATTTAGAGTATTTTTACGTGCTGAGCCAATCCATCCTGTGTAGAGTATAAAATTTTCTAAACTATATCTTGATTTAAATTCACCTGGGTCAGCAAAATAAAACATTTCATCTACACCATTGGGTATTTTTCTGAATTTTTTACGCGGGATTCCAAAACCAAGTGATAGTGTATTAATCTCTTCTTCTGTATTAGGTAATATCAGGTCTACAGTTTCCATAATCCTCTTTAGAAAGATATGGAGACTCGATACCTTGAATCTCTTTAGTATTTCATTAGATAAGTTTATCATTCTTATTGTTGGAATATTATGTGTAGATGCAAATATCGGTGAAAGTACAATTTTTTTGGCATTCTTCTTCAATCTATTTATGGTATCGAGTAATGAGACATCTGCCCTGAATATATGAACAAGGTCATAAGTCTTATCCAGGGTATACCAGACATCAAAGAGGTCGACCTCTACCCCAAGTTTCTCTAAGTACTTCCTGGTGTTTATCACCTGTGTATAAAGTCCTCCCTTATCAACCGCTACATCAGGTGTGGCTATAAATAAGATACGCATTTTTTTATTAAGTTATTGAGTTTATCAGGTTCATTGAGTTTATTGTGTTTGTTGAGTTTGTTGGGTTTATAGAGTTCATTGGGTTTATTTAGTTCATTGGGTTTAAAAACTCGAGTCTTTGGGTCTTAGTGTAATTGAGTTATTGGGTCGTTGAGTCTCGACATCCTTTAATAATCAACCAATCAACTAATTAACTAATCAACTCTTATCCTATCCAACATTCAACATATAACATATAACATTTAACAATTACTATTAAACATCAAACATTTAACATTTGCCATTTCACATTTAACATTTTATAACCTTCACTACTTCACGGTAGACATCATCAACACTTATCCTTTTCATACATTCAAGTGACTCACATTTTATACCTACTCCAAGCCATGAACATGGACTGCAGGACAAATCACTCTTTACTATTACACTTTTATCCCCATAGGGTTTTCCTCTCTCCCATGAAGATGGACCAAATATCGTTATAGTAGGAACTGAAAGGGCTGATGCAAGATGCGAAAGTCCTGAATCATTTCCTATTAGAAGTTTACAGCTTCTTATCATTGCAGCAACATGGCTTAATTCATATCCAATAAAAGTAAAGATATATCCACTTTCAGGTATAATACTTTTAATATATTCTCTCTCTTCTTCTGAACCAAAAACAACAATCTTCTGACCATTTTTTGTTAACAGTTTAATTAACTCATCAAACTTACTCCATCTCTTTTTAATATCACCTGCACAAGGATGTATGCCAACTATTTCTTTGGAAACTATTTCCCTTTCTGAACACCATCTATTTACAAACTCAATTGAATGCTCAGGGATAACCACAAATGGCTTTTCACCATCCCTTTCCACATCCATATTATTGAATATTTTAAAATTTGCATCTATCTCATGCAGTCTGTATTCTGTAAATTTAACTGTATTTAGAAAACCCCTTCCATTAGTACTTTTACCAATTCTTTTCTTGGCGCCAGATAGAAATAATATAAGAGCAGAGCGAAAAGATGGACCAACTGAATTCATAATACCTACATTAAAATTGAATCTCCTTAGTTTCTTCATCAATAATATTTTACCCAAAATACCACTGTACCCTTTCTCCTTCATTGATAAAATATATATATCTTTCCAGCCTTTTAGAAGCTCGCATGGAATATTATTTTCGCATAATACAACTATCCTTGCTTCTGGATATGTCTTTCTAAGTGCGAGAAGTGAAGGGCTCAAGCACACTATATCCCCAATCCCACCCCATGCAATTACAAGGACTGATTTGATCTTATCCACTTTGTTCGATTATAAAATAAAAGGTAATCATAAAACACAGCGGGTATATAATATCTGTTTAGAAATATTGTTATCCTCTTTACAATTCTGTAGATACTCGAGCGAAGAGCGAATCTAACCATCAATTTTTGCAAAGAAAGGGTTATTGGTTCCCTGAAGAGATGGATAGGCTCCAGAAGATTAATTCTATAGCTTTTGCGGAAGATAGGAACTTTATGAACAAGTAGAGGAAGCAGTTGTTTGCCAAATTTTTCTGCATCAAGGAGTACCTTTTGAAGATTTATAGTATGGGAATGATAGACTATTGCATTTTTCAGGTATATAAACCTTTTACCAAGTATTGAGAGTTTATATCCAAATTCTATATCCTCGCCCTGGAAAAAATTAGGTATGGACTCATCGAAAAGGCCAGCATCTATGGCATCTTTTCTCCTGAGAGATACGTTTTGTGCAATAAAACAGGTGTAATCCCTTTTACCTTTGTGCACACCCCTTGTTGAAAGATATTGTAAAAGAGACCTTTCATCTTTATTTTTTTCATATATAACATTACCTATATATACACCATCCTCTCTTTTGTGTGCATCAAGGTATGTAGTGAGAAGTTTAGCATCTGCTCTTACATCATCATCCAGAAACACGATAATATCACCCTTTGCTTCCCTCAAACCATCATTTCTTGTTACTGCTGTTCCTTTATTTTGTAAGTGTCTTATACAAGTTATATTAAGTCTTCCACTATATTCTGACAGCCACCTGTAAGTTCCATCATTAGAACCATCGTCAACTACTATAACTTCAAACCTATTTGAAGAAAGGGATTGTTTTTCTAAAGACCTTACTAATTCTCTAAGTACTGGGAGTCGGTTGTAAGTGGGTATAACTACACTGATGTAACTCATATTATCAACTAAAAAATATGTATTAACCGCAGATTGTATAAGGAGTTAGTTTGTTAGTTGGACTTACTTCCTGAATACGCCCACTTCAATTCCTCTAAATCTTGCAGGTGCAGTTCCATGTCCAACCCTCATAGACTGACCAGGCTCTCCTTTACCACAGTTCATAACACCATGCATCTTCCAGTAGTCTTTATTTGCAATCCCGTCGCATGAATTCCAGAACTCTGGTGTTATCCCTGTATAAGTCGCATCCTTTACTATCTCACCAAGCTTTCCATTTTTTATTTCATATGCAAGTTCTACTCCAAACTGAAAATTTATACGCTTATCATCGATACTCCACGACTTATTTGTCAACAAGTATAATCCGTCAGTTACACCATCTATCAGTTCCTCAAGAGTAAATCTACCTGGTTCAATATTGATATTTGTCATTCTAATTAAAGGTATCCTTGACCAGGAACTCGCCCTCATAGTCCCTGTACTATTTCTTCCAATAAGCAAAGCAGTATCTCGAGAGGAGAGGTATTCATTAAATATACCATTCTTTATAAGATAAACCCTCTGTGCAGGAACAGCCTCATCATCCCATCCAAAACTACCCAGACCACTTTTGATTGTAGCGTCAGCAGTTATATTTATTATATCGCTTCCATATTTAAAACTTCCGAGTTTCTCTGTTGTCACAAAACTCGTTCCTGCATAACTTGCTTCTGTTCCAAACACACGGTCAAGTTCGGTTGGATGACCTATTGATTCATGAACCTGTAAAACCATCTGGTCATCAGATATGACAATATCCTTTTTTCCGGAAGGACATGGTTTTGCACTTAGTAGTTTCTCAGCTTCCTCTCCAACTCTCGGAGCCTCATCAAGAAGGTTTAGTTCCTTTATAAACTCATATCCTGCTTGACTAAAGTCTCCATAGGACCTTCTTTGAACCTCACCATTCTTAACAGAAGTTGCAGATATCTCTGCTCCAGTGTGTACTATATCCTGTTCTATAAGACTACCATCAGTCGAAACAAAGACCTTTCTCTCCCTTATGGAGCCCATTCTTACGGTTCGCACATTTACGCTTTTATATTTTGATAGAATCTTATCTAATTTAAGGAGTAGTTTAATCTTATCCTCCATAGGTACCTTAAAGGGGTCTTCTATTAGCTCAGTTTTATATCTTCCCTGTTGCGGACTTAATGGTGAAAGTGATACATGATTTCCTTTTGCAATAGCTGAAGCCTTTGTAATCTCAAGACTCTTAGCAATCACTTTGTCTATTTCAGCATTATCTATTCTGTTTGATGAATAGAATCCCCATGCACCATTTTTTAACATTCTTACCCCAAATCCAATATCATTGCTCCTTGAATAAGATTCGAGATTTCCATTCCTGACCAGAATAGTTTCATATTCCGTATGTACAACCCTTGAATCCCCATAATCGATATCAGTAGGAATTCGCTCTCTTATTTTTATTGCAAAATCTTTCATTACACCCCCGGGTTGAAGACAATAGACTAAAAAATAGTAAGCAGCACAAAAGACCACCCGTAAAGTCGCTTCGCTCCAACCATAATGTAATAAAGTGAAATATTACACATGGCAGGCGGGGCAAGCCCCTGATGATATAGATACTCATTGCACCCTGTATACTAACTTTACAGGGCAGGCAGGGCAAGCAGACATCAGACTTAGATGTTTATCTATTATATACATAAAATAAATAAAAGTCAAGTAAAAAAATTGAATATGCGTTAATAATAACAATGTTTACATAACACTTCTTTTAATACGATTATTTTTTTCTTGACTTTTTTCATTTTTTTGATTATTATTAATAGAAGATTTTTGCAGGCAGGAAATCCCTGTTTAATATGTTTAATTTATCATTTTTTGAAAACTTAAGACATCCTATAAAGATCATGATGTCTGATTACATTGATTAAGATGAGATTTCACAGATGAAAGATAGAGATCCACTTACAGAACGAATAATAGCTTGCTGTTTTAAGGTACACCATGAGTTAGTATCCGGGTTTAATGAAAAGATATACCATAATGCACTAAAATTAGTACTTGCTCAAGAGGGATTGTCGTATCAGACAGAGAAAGAATTCAGGGTATTATACCAGGACAAGCAGGTTGGTAAATTCAGAATAGATTTAGTTATAGAAGATGAGGTAATTGTTGAGATTAAAGCTTTAACAGGGAATATACCATCTGTCTTTGGATATCAATTACTTTCATATTTAAAAGCTTCTAAACTTCATACTGGATTATTAGTTATCCGTTAGCTAACGGATTGGTAATAAAAGTTGTCAGGTAAAGAGATTTGTAAATTAATCTGAGTAATTTTTTCCTAACAAAAGGTTTGTTTAGTTAATATCTGGGTAATCAGGTATAATGAACATTATACCAGGGGGTTAATCATGATGAGTAAACATAATAGCTGTATTTTCTGGCGCTTACCGTTATGGATTGGTTTTTTCCTAATAATAGTTTTATCCTTATTGTTCTCTCCATATATATCACTCGCTGGTGAATGGACTAATTACACGAATGCAAATGAGGTCTCAGGTTCCTACATAGAAGGGAATTATCTATGGGTAGCTTCAAGGGGTGGTGTAGTAAGTTGGAACCTATCAGATAGTACTTACATCAAGTTTAACACAAAAGATGGACTGGCTGACAATCAGATGAAGGATGTTTATGCAGATAATGAGGGTAATAAGTGGTTTGGAACTGTTGAAGGTGTTCAGAAATTTGACGGTGTAACCTGGACAACATATAACACTGATAACTCTCCACTGCCTGATAACACTGTCTTTGCAATTATCCAGGATACACTGGGTAATTTCTGGTTTGGAACGGGATATGGAATAGCATGCTTTGACGGGATGGACTGGCAGGTTTATACTGACCTTGGTGGTGGGGCAACAAATGTGGCAGTAAGAGGTATTGGTGTTGATTCCCAAAATAGAATATGGACAGCAAACAACCCTGATGACTATGGTGAACCAGGTGGTGTCTCTGTCTTTGATGGCTCAACCTGGACCAGACACGATCCAAATACAAGTAGTATTGGTCAGTATTTTCTTTCTCTTACAGTAGATGGAAATGATGATGTATGGGCTGGTAGTTGGACAGCAGGTGTATATAGATATGATGGAAGTGGATGGCAGAATTACACGAGTTCAAATTGTGATTTAATGGGAGACCAGATAGAGTGTTTCGATGTTGAAGAGGATTCAATTATCTGGATAGGTAACCACAGTTCGTCAACAGGTGGGGTATCAAGGTTTGATGGAACTAACTGGACAAATTATAACACAGGTAACAGCGGAATAGGTGAGAAGGATATATACAGCATCTCAATTGATAGTGATAATAAGTACTTTGGAACGTCGACAAAAGGTGTTTCAAAATACAATGGTTCTTCCTGGTCCTCTTACAGAACATCAAATGAACCCCACTGCAACTGGATAACATCAATAGACACAGATAATATGGGGAATATCTATTTTGGAACATCATTTTACGGTATTGCTATTTTCGATGGAGATATATGGTCATCTTATTATACAGGAAACAGTTGTCTTGGAGATGATTTTATAAATTGTGTCTATTTAGATGATGGAGATACGTTATGGGTTGGTACTCAATATGATGGATTATATAAGTATGATGGAATTTCCTGGACTAATTTTGACGAGGGTAATTCCGAGTTACTTGGAAATATAATATTATCAATAGCAAAGGACTCCCAGGGCAATCTATGGCTTGGAACTGCAGGATGGGATGGTCCCATGGGACAAGATGGTGCACTTGCAAAGTTTGATGGAACAAACTGGACAAATTACTATTTACAAAATAGTGGAATAATAGACGATGATGGATTGAATGTAGCAGTTGACAATGGAGACACAATATGGATTGGAACAGAAGAAGGGGTGAGTAAGTTTGACCAATTTGGTAACGACTGGACAGATTATACAACCGCAGATGGTCTTGCTGATAACTGTGTTACTCGAATTGCAATTGACACAAACAACACAAAATGGTTTGCAACACGTTGGGGAGGTGTAAGTAAGTTTGATTGTTCAGGATGGATCAATTACGATGAAAGCGATGGCATTGCTGACAACAATGTAAGAGATATTGCAGTTGACGGAGAAAAGATCTGGATAGCCACTGAGAATGGAGTAAGTGTATTCGAGAGCGATAACTGGACAACCTATAGACAGGTAGACGGTCTTGCAGATAATGATGTGACCTCAGTCTGTGTGGATAACGCAGGATATAAGTGGTTTGGAACAGCAAAATGCGGAATATCAATGTATGATGATTCACCTGTAGGTATTTTAGAATCAGCCAACAAACTGGAGTATAAATTACTCTCCTATCCAAATCCATTCAGGGAGAAAACGGTTATCAGTTATCAGTTATCGGTTATCAGTAAGAACCACAAACCGATTACCGGTTACCAATTACCGATTACATTGTCCATCTATGACATTACCGGTCGTCTAATCCGTACCATTACGCCTTATTCTTCTCGCCTTACTTGTTACGAAGTGACATGGGACGGCACTGATGAAACTGGAGAGATGGTAAAAACAGGGGTTTATTTCATAAAACTACAAACGGAATCAGGCAGGACTATTGGAACAGGAAAAACGATATTCATAAAATAATCAGCGCCTGCCTGGCGCCTGCCTGCCGGTAGGCAGGGTAGGCAGGGATTAAGCGGATTGATCTGATTATTTAGATTCTCAATATACAAAATGTTAAATCCAGTATGATTCTTAACTTAAGGAGAAAAGAAAAATGAAAAAAATAAAAGTATCTCTCATACTAATATTTTGTTCTATGTTATTATCCTCCCTATTATTTGGGCAACTTACCGGAATTAAGTATATTGGAGGAACCTCTCCAGATTACATAACTCTTGAAGCTGCAATTAGTGATTTGAATTCACAGGGAGTCGGTGCAGGTGGGGTAACTTTCTTAATTTGTGATGGAATTTATACCGAAAATGACAACCTGATAATCTCCGATGTTACGGGAACCGACGAAAATACCGTGGTCTTCCAACCAGATGTTGGGGCTACAGTGGAAATTAATATAACAATAACTGCGACTGGAAATGCTGGAATAAGAATCCATAATTCTGACTACATCAGTTTTAATGGGACTCCATATGGTAGTAATAATGAAAGCAGAAATTTGAGAATAAATGGATGGCGCGTAAATGACGATGACGAGATACCTACTATTTGGGTTTCTAATGGTTCTGACTATTGTAGTTTAAAAAATTTGATTATCTTTAATGAAGATAATACTGATAGAACAGGCTACTCTATGCCAGTATACTTTTCTACTTATTTTGCAGGGGAACCTCTTGATGGTATGGAATCTATCACGCTTTACAACTGCGAAGTTATAGGAGGTAGCACTTTTGGAGTTTATATGGATGGAGAACCAGGACAGAATTTGGTTGACTTTCAAATTATCAAAAATGATATTCACGATTTTAATAAATATGGAATATATATTTATACAAATGTTATCAATTGTAACGTTGAAGGAAATGAAGTCTACCAGACAATTCAGGGTAATACCTCTGTTTATGGTATCAGGGCTGGTTCATCGAGCTGTAGTGGAACTAAAATCCACCATAACTATATTCATGATTTGTGGAGTAGTTCTACTGCCAAACCTTATGGTATATTTATAACCCAGAACTCACATCATAATTTGATTTATAATAACATCATATATCTTTATCCCGAACCCACTGTGAATAAGGCTTATGGAATCTACCGTGCAGATACTGATTCTACCTATAACGAATTTTACTACAACACAGTATATATGGGTGGTATTAGCACTATAGCCAGGTCGTCCTATTGTTTTATCACTTATGCAGACTATGGTGGTGATATTTTCAAGAACAATATTCTAATAAATGAGAGAACAGGAGGTGGAAATAATCATTACGCCATAAAAATGAAAACAGAGACCTTTGATGAGAGTGATTTCAATTTCTTAACTGTAAATTCTGATGACCCTGCTGACGATCGTTTTGTGGCACAGTTGGGTAATACAAATTACAACACTTTAGAAGACCTGCAGAATGCTCCTGGATATGCACCAAGAGACCAAAATTCTCTCTCAGGTGATCCGAATTTGACCTTTCCCGATTTGCATTTGGACTCAATCAGTATTTGCATTGGTGTCGGAACTCCAATCCCGGGCATTCTAACAGATTTTGATTATGACCTGCGTGACACATCAAATCCAGATATTGGAGCGGATGAATTTGTGCCTGAAAATCATGCACCGGAAATCACCTATTTTTTCCCAGAAGACACCGCCTTTGCAATAGAACAAAATACCGAACAACTATTTAGCATAACAGCCAATGATGCTGACGATGACTCTTTAATTTATTTCTGGTATATCAACGATGCAGAGCAAAGCGAAAACACCAACGAATTTATTCATACCTTTTCAGATACCGGCGAAGTTGTTATAAAGGCACTTGTTTCTGATAGTGAACTGGCGGATAGCACATTATGGTATGTTACGATCATTCTTCTTGGAACTAACGATGATAACACACTTCTGCCAAAAGTTACAAAACTTCATCAAAATACGCCAAATCCGTTCAACGTATCCACAACTGTAAATTACGAACTCTCTCAGTATACACTGGTTGAAATAAACATTTACGACGTAAAAGGGGGATTAGTTCAAAATCTCGTTAATAAAATAAAGGCTCCTGGAATTTACACCGTGGTATGGAATGGAAGAAATAAAAGAGGTGTTATTCAACCAAGCGGGCTTTACTTCTACCAGTTAAAAGCAGGGGAAAGGATTATTGAAACAAAGCGTATGCTCTTATTGAAGTAATAAAGGGGAGCATCAGCTGCAAATGATATGGGTCAAAGGGGAATGAAAACTACAGATAATTGTGGGGACAGGTCTCTCTGCCTGTTCAATAAAGGGGTTTAAATTGCAGTTTTTCCACGTCTCGCAAAGCTTTAATAAATGGCTTTTATGTGATTCTCACTTCAACAATGTTACCTTTTCAGTTTCTCTACCATCTGGTGTGTCAAGAACCACGAAGTAGATTCCGGCATTTCCTTCCCATCGAAAGATATGCTCACCAGCAAAAAGAATTCCATTATGTATCTCTTTTGACAGCCTTCCTGCGAAGTCGTAAATACGGAGAGTTATGTCCATCGCCCTCTCTGTACTGAAGGCTATCTTTACACCTTCTGAAGAGGGATTTGGTCCCACTCTAAAAAGGCGAGAATTTTCTGCTTCACTTATCCCCTCAACTCCCAGCTCATCTTTTGTGATGACGAGAACATATCCATCATAGTATCCACCGGGATAAATTGCGGTACCCCAAATTATGTCCAAGTTGCCATCACCTGTCACATCGGCTATGGTCGGTCCCTTAAATGACCAATTTACTGCCAGCTGGGGATAATTCTCGTAACGCCAGAGTTCATTCCCATTTTTGTCGAGAGCAGCTATGAGACCCCCAACCCAACTATATACCTCTGCAGCCACGAGAATCTCAATATCTCCATCCCCGTTTATATCTGCTGCAGAGCACGAAGGCTTACCCGGATTGTAGCCTGGAAATGAAGCCGTCCATTTTATATTTCCATCGCACTTAAAACAATAGACTTTTTCATCGCCCCAACCCGCACCGACTACTACCTCTGGAAGGTCATCGTCATCGATATCCACTATAACGGGTGTAGCCAAACAATAACTATCAAATGAGTGACTCCACACGGTATTCCCATTCTGCCCGTCCAACACATAAAGCACACCAGACCACGTTCCAATCACTATCTCAAGTAAAAAATCACCGTCCAAGTCTCCCAGAGAAGGACTTCCCTGACCTTCATAAACGCCGGGGTATTCTACAAGTCGCCTCTTCCAAACCGGACTTCCATCTAATCCATTCAAGACGAAGACCCAGCCAGAGCGTGTAAAGATTACCACTTCCAAATCACCGTCATTATCTAAATCACCTACAGCGGGTGAGTTCCAGGTATGAGAACCCGGAATCCCAAAAAACCAAAGAACTGTACCGTCACCGTCAAGCGCAAAAAACCACCCACTATATGAGCCCACGAGAACCTCATCCAAGCCATCTCCATCGATATCAGCCAATGTTGGTTTATTTCTACTAACCTCGCCGTATGTATCGTGCCGCCAGAGGACAGAGCCATCTGCCCCACTCAATACATACACGAAATTGTCGTTTGAACCCACAATTACTTCGATAGTATCACCGCCGTTGATATCACCGAGGGCTGGTGGGGTTGCACCCATCACGCCACCCGAAGTAAATGACCATAAAACATCTCCCTGAGCACCGGAAAACGCATATACTTCATTACCTGAGCTTGCCACCACTTCCACTGAACCATCGCCATTGATATCTCCCGCCACGGGCTGAGAAGTTACATCACAGCCTGTAATATGGTATGCCCATCTTATGCTCACATCGCTTGTGGTTTGTAGGTTTCCCTGTCCTTTTTGAAAGGCAGTGTGACTGGGGTCGTGTTGAAACATGGGCCAATCTTGTGCATACAAACCCGTAGCTATTATGATTATTATTGCTCCCATAAACTTACGCATCTTTCCCCCCCAAAAAACCTCTCAAAATGTCTGGATATCTTAATAAAAAACCAAACCCCTCGCACCGGTGGTTGGGTAAGGATGAACACACTTTTTTTACACGCGTTTGGATGAGCCTGAATTACTTATTTTACACCCACCACCGCCCTCCTTTCTTCCTTTTCGGTCTTTTTCAGCTCCTCAATGAGTGTATAGTATACATCCTTATTTTTTATACATCCGGGGTCAGGTCCCATTAAATCTCCTGTATATTCATATGCCCTCGCCCTACATCCTCCACATACTGCATTATATTCACAGGACCTGCAGTTTTCCTGCAATTTACTTCTATCTCTGAAAGAAACCATTAATGGTGATTCAAGCCATATTTCTTTGAAGGATTGTTTCCTTAAGTCTCCTGCTACAAGGTGAGGCATATATACACAAGGAGTAACGAGCCCATCAGGCTGTATCGCACAGTATGCCCTACCTACACCGCAGCCACCAACAATATCGGAAATCGTCGATAGCTCCTTTGTCTTAATATCTGCATAATGGGCTATGACTACCGAATCAGAGTTTCTCTCTTTACAGTATCTACCGAGTTGAGGCATTGTAGAAGCAATTACATGATGCCCAGCATTAATCTCTTCATACATTATCCTTGCGGCCTCTTCTCTCTGTTCAGGTGTTGGGTCATTTTCAAATCCTGCTCTTCCACAGGGTATATAGTTATATACGATAACCTTGTATGCCCCAAGTTTCTTCCTTAATTCTAACATCTTCGGAAGTTCATCAAATGAATCCTTTGTAAGTGTAAACTGTATACAGGTTGTAACACCTGCGTCGACAAGCCTTCTTATACCATCACAGGTTTTATTCCACATACCAGGAACTCCCCTGAATTCATCGTGTTTTTCAGGGGTTGATGCATCAAGACTTGCTGCAACATAACCAAAACCTATCTCCTTTATTCGTTTGACATTCTCCTCTGTCAAAAGTGTTCCATTTGTGGCAATATTAATATAGATGCCTTTTTTCTTTGCATACTCAGAAATTTCAAAAAAATCTTTAGCAATTAAAGGTTCACCTCCTGAAAAAGATATTGATACTACATTATTTCTATCTAACTCATCAACAACCCTCTTTTTCTCCTCTGTTGAAAGCTCATCTCTTTTTTCACCACTAGACCCTGCATCCTGATAGCAATGTTTACAACGAAGGTTACACTTGTTCGTATAATTCCATACAACTAAAAGTGGCATATAGAAGTTCTGCGGAGCAGTGAGTCCGTAGGTGAGAAGAGACTTGAACGAATTCAAGATAATCTTTCTTATTGTTGGGTCCTTCAACTCAATTTTAAATGTCTCTACATCCCTTCCAAAAGACCTTCTTACTATATCAAGAACCTTTATTACCGGATATAACTTTATCCTCTGGGCTGGAGATATCTTCATATTCTTCCCATAGCTATCAAGAAGGGTTTCAATACGTGTCTTACCCGTTTCATCAATTTCCATTGCTGTTCTTATAAGCTTTGTGGAAATTGCATTCCTTAGAAGGAACCTCAATCTTGTTACATCAAACCTTCTTTTTGATATTACCCACATAGCACCCCCTTGGATAAATAAAATAGCAAAAAAATATTAATTTGTTATTAGTTGTAGGAAGTCGCTCCTACCCTCTTCTCTCATCCCTCTTCACTTCCTTCGTGTTTCTCAATCAGGTTGAGAATGGATCCTATATGTTCCATCAGTGTATGTAATAACTTTTCGGTCTTTTTCCCTGCAGAATGACGGATTGATTTAACGACATTCCCAAGTTCCTTAGCCCTTTTTTCTATATTTAAGAGCACCTGCATTATTGTGGTTCCGGTAATATCCTCTCCTGTTTCACTCTCAACCACCCTGAAGTCAACCTTATCCCTTATAAAACGGGCAATATCAGCAAGTGTTATAGAACTCTTTGTAACTGTATCATAGAGTATACGATTTTTATATCTTTTTATCAATTTCATTTTACTCCATTTTTTAAATGTTATTGTGCAATGCACAATAACATTATAACATATTTTTCCTAATTTGTCAAGTATTATTTTGAGATTTCTAAAAAAATCCATAAATCTCTGATTACAACGATTAAGATAAAATAAACAGAAACCAGGCAATTCCTGTTTATATTTTTTATAATAATAAACTCAAGAGATTGCTTGCATGCCGTCAGGCAGGGAAGAAACGGGTAAATTGTGGAAATATAGGTAGGTTTATTTTTGGAACCAAATAACATACTTTTTCTTTTTTAAACTTGTAGATGCAATCTTCGTTGAATATTTTATAACCTCTTAAAAAAGTATAATTTTTCGGTAATAACAGCATAAATGCTGTCACTCCGTAAGATTCTATTAGGAATGACAGTCTTTAGACTATTAAATGTATTAGGAATGACAGTCTTTAGACTGTTAAATATGTTAACAATTCTTCTTTATAACACTATGAATGCTTTCACTCCATTAATCATATCCTCCCTTTGGTGTAAAATCAACAATGGGATATTCTTTTAGACAAGAGTTCACCCACTCTATACCATATTTTTTTACAAAACTATGATAACTTGTCCATCTATAATCTGACATTTTATCCGTGCATCTATGTTTAATACAATTATGATGAATATAGTTTAAATGCGTATAAAAATCAGTTTTATTATGTATACAAACATCCCAGTATTGGTACCAGATTCTTCGGCCTATTGTACCTTCGAGTCTATTTAGTCTATAAGAACTTTCTCCTTTAATATTAGCTATGAATTTGGATAACCACTTTCCTGTACTGGTTTTAAACAAGATATGAAAGTGGTTGTCTAAAATAGTCCATCCATATAGAGTATACCCATATTTTTTGGTAGTACTGCCTAATGCGTCTTTAATAAATTGTTTTTTAGCATCAGTATTGAAGAAAAGTTTTTGATTGAGTGTCGAAGCGCTAACAAAATATAGTGTAGAATCGAGATATAAATGTACGGGTCGATGGATATTTCTAACCTTAGGATAGTGCATATTAGTTATAACAGCATAAATGCTGTCACTCGATTTCCTTAATATATCACCTGTTTGAGATACAAGCCGCTTGCTGGAGCAAGAGCTGTCCTACCCTCTTCCCCATTCAGCATTCTGATTATAGTATCTCTATTTAACTTCCCCCTTGAAAAAAGCAGAGCAGTACCAATCATCATTCTCACCTGTTTATGTAAAAACCTGTTTCCTTCAACCTCAAAATGCACCTCATCTCCCTCCTCATACACTTCAAATCTTCTTATGTTGCATAAACCACTATCTCTTTTTGTAAATTTCTCGAAATTATGTTCTCCATAAAAAACTTGTGTAATTTCATTCAGTAAATCCATGTTAAATTTAAATCGGTATTCACCAACATAATTTCTCCTTAAAGGTGATTTCCCTTTCAAAAGTCGGTAAAGATATATTCTTACCTTTGCAGAGTATCTTGCATGGAACTCATCAGGTACTTTTATTGCATCTTTAATATATATATCCTCTGGTAGATTTGCGTTGGTTGCACTTTTAAGCTTCTCCGGGGTTAACCTTGAGGATGTATGAAAGTTAACAACCTGGGCAAGTGCGTGGACACCCTTATCTGTTCTTCCTGCACAGTTAATACTTACATTCTCACCTGTAACCCTTTGAATAGCGGATTCAATCTCACCCCTTATGGTTCGTTTTCTGGGTTGTATCTCATATCCAGAAAAATTTGAACCATCATATTCTATAATAAACATTAAGTTCATAAGGAATTATTTGATTATAGGTTAAAGACCTTTATTGCATTTCTTTCAGTAATGTCTTCTAAATCTTTTATCGGTACCTGTTTTATCTCAGAGAGTTTTGATAGGGTAAGAACGATGTTCTTGGGTTCATTTCTCTTTCCCCTTTCCGGTCCAAGAACAGGCGCATCAGATTCTAAAAGCATGTTTCTAAGAGGAACTGCTTCAGCCAGTAGTTGCTTCGGAAATCTTTTTATACTCATTTAAACCAGGCTCCATACCAAGCGTTGTATAAATAATACCCTTATAATTCCTTGAAATTTCTAAGCTTGCAATTCCGGATTTGTAATCTATCGAAGCATCTATTATGACCCTTATACCTGTATCTACAGCCCTTTTTATAACCTTATTTCTATCGGCATCAAAATCATTATCATTTATATGTGCATGTACATCTATCATAGGATAAAGGATAAATTACTAATTGCTCTAATTTCTAATGTCAAATTATAGACCAAAGGGAAAGGAAAAAGGAAAAATAAAGCGAAAAGGAGTGATCTCTTATAGTGGAGTACTTAGTATCATCTTTATCGCATCAGGGATTTTGTCCATCACATCCCCGGCAATAACAGAGTATTCAGTTTTTCTTTCTGCAGCAAGGTCACCCGATAATCCATGAATAAACACACCAAGAACTGAAGAGAGGAAGATATCCACACCCTGTGCACAAAAACCTGCAATAATGCCAGTCAATACATCTCCTGAACCCGCTGTTGCGAGAGCAGAGCTACCATTAGTGTTAACAAAGCACCTTCCTTCTGGTGAAGCTACCACTGTTGGAGCACCCTTTAAAACCAGAATAACATTCCATTCTTTAGCCAGCTCAATAGCAATGTCTATCCTATTCTTATTTATATACCCAACATTTTTCCCGGTTAACCTGGAAAGCTCCCCTGGATGTGGTGTAAGAATAAGGGTTGGATGTTTCTTTTTAAGGTCACTACTTTTTAAATTATTTAATCCATCAGCATCAATTATAATGGGTTTCTCTGAACTCTCTATAATTTTTATTATAAGCTCTCTCGTCTCTTTATGGATACCAATACCTGGACCCAATGCAAATACATCTATATTCTCGATACACTTATCAAGCACACCTACTGCCGAACTTGCCAATGTTTGTGAATTAGTTTCAGGCAGTGGAATTGTTACTACCTCTGTTACTTTCTCTTCGAGTATATGATTGAGGCTTTCAGGAATACCGAGATAGACGAGACCCGCACCACTCCTCAGGGCAGAGATTGAAGAAAGTGCTGCAGCTCCAGTAAAACCAGGAGAACCAGCAAGTATCAAAATCTTTCCAAAGGTACCCTTATGTCCATATTGGGGTCTTTCTGGCAGAATTGACCGTGCAAGAACTCTATCTATCAATTCAATATCTATCTCATCTAAGATGTATTGGGGAGTTCCAATGTCTATTACACACAGTTTGCCACAATAATCCCTCCCAGGATAAAGATAAAGACCTCTTTTTGGAAGACACATAGTGCAGGTAAGATTTGCCCTTACACACGAACCTTCAATACTTCCATCAATAGAATTAATACCTGACGGAATATCTATAGAAACATTTGAAATCTTCCTTTCATTTATTAATTCAATTATATCAGCCGCAATACCCTTTATCCTGCCCTTATATCCTGTTCCAAAAATAGCATCCACAATAATATCCGCAGCATCAAGCGATTCTTTAAATGTCGTAAGTATCTTAATATTAAAGATTTCACATACATCAATACCCATATTGAGAATAATCTCAAGATTAATTCGGGCATCACCTTTTAAATCTTTAATTTTACCAATGAGAAAAACAGATATATCTGCCTTCCTCTTTTTAAGCCATCGTGCTATAACAAAACCATCTCCACCGTTATTACCTTTACCACATACTATAATAATCTTTTTGTACTCAAGAGGACCATATTCCTCCTCCATTTTATCTACTGTTCCTCTCCCTGCATTCTCCATTAAAACGACACCTGGGATACCAACCTCTTCGATAGCCCATTTATCTATTTTTTTCATCTCGTCTGGTTTTACAAGTTTCATAATATATCCTTATCTTATATTTGGTATTGTGAAAAATCTCTCAAATAATTTTTCGTAATCTATTGTTTTAAAAAGTAATTATCAATTTTCTACTTTATTCTCCCTGATTATTGTGGGGGTCGGATTCCTGCCCGAAGGCAGACGGGTATCCGACCCGTTTCTTTTGCGGGTTCGATAAATCGAACCCCTACATTTTTGCTTTCATATTCTTTTCCATACGGATCTTTAGGACATATTATTCTTCGCGGTATCTTATATTTTCAAACTTACGTTCAATAACACTATTTATATTACATCTCTTACATTCTGCTGCAAGCATTAAGGCATTCTTTATAGCCTTTTTTTCTGACCTACCATGGCATACAATATCTATACCCTTAACTCCAAGTATTATCGCCCCTCCAACTGCCTCATATTTCATCCATTTTGCTATTCCACGCAAGGCATCTCTTACAAGTAAACCACCAATTTTAGCTTTAAAAGAACTATTAATAGCATCATTAAGCAAATCTATAATAAGGTCAACTACTCCTTCACCAAATTTTAATAATGAATTACCAACAAATCCATCACACACGACAACGTCACAAACATCTTTCATCAGCATATGTCCTTCTATGTTTCCAATAAAATTAATATTAGCTGATTTTAGAAGCTCTCTTGCCTCCTTTATTAAAGAACTGCCCTTAATCTCCTCCTCACCAATAGACAGTATACCCACTCTGGGAGATTGTATCTTCATTATCCATTCAGCATATATACTCCCCATTACACCAAACTGAAAAAGATGTTCTGGTTTTGCATCTGCATTTGCACCAACGTCTATTACTAAAAATCTACCATCCTTTGTAGGAAAAAAGGTAGCAAGACCGGGCTTTTTAACATTTTTTAGTCTACCAAGACCAAGGGTGGCAAACGCTACAAAGGCACCTGTATTACCAGCTGAGACAAAGGCATCAATCTTATCCTTTTTTTGCAGTTCTATTCCTTTTGCAATCGATGAATTCTTCTTTCTTCTGAATGCTACAGATGGTGATTCATTAGCATCGATTACCTCTGGTGCATTAACAATTAACACATTTTCTGGTAATTTTCCTTCAAGGACTTCTCTTTTCCCTATGATAAAAAACTGTACGTCGTCTACAGTATCAACAAGTTCTGATATGGCATTAATTATAACCTCGGGTGCATAGTCTCCACCCATTGCATCTATACCAACTTTAATCATAAGAATAAGTATATCATAATTTTTATTACATGTCAAGTTTTTTATTTTATATAGATAATATCCCGTATCATTTTTTTTGCTTGACAAATTATTGTTTTCATATTATAATCAGTTCACTATATTAATACCTATTTTAATGACTAAATTGGATAAATACTATGACATAGTTGTCGTTGGTGCTGGACCAGCTGGTTCTGCAGCAGCGATAGCTGCTTCCAAAGAAAAGGTAAGAGTACTCCTTATTGAAGAACATAAAGACATAGGTATTCCTGTTTGCTGTGCTGAGGCAACATCTTTTGAGGAAATAGAGAATTTTTTAAAGCCTAAAGATGACTGGATTGCATCAAGTATAGATGGTGTTATTCTGACTTCACCCTCAAAAAGAAGTCTAATTATTCACCATCCTAATGCAGGATTCATACTAAATCGTGAAATTTTTGATAGGGACCTTGCCCTTATGGCTAAAGAGCAGGGAACAGAAGTCATTACAGATTCAAAGGGAATTTCAGTCAACTCAGATGGCATAAAAATAATTTATAAAGACAAAGAGATTTTTGTAAGGGCAAAAATAATTATTGCCGCAGATGGTATATCTTCTCTAATTGGTAAAAAAGCTGGACTTGATACTGAATTATCTAAAAAGGACTACTGGATAACCTATCAATATAGATTGAGGTCTAAAGATATTAGAAACCACTATGTTGAGATATTTTTGGGAAGAGAATTTGCTCCGGGTGCATACATCTGGATATTTCCAAAGGGTGAGGAGCTTGCAAACGTTGGATTGGCTATATCTCCTTTACTTACAAAGAACTCTCCTAAATTATTTCTTGATAAATTTATTAAATGGAGATTCAATAAGGTTGAAATTGAAGGTAGATCTTCCGGTAGGTTACCTTCGAAGTTTATGACCTCTATAGTGAAGGATAACATTGTTCTTGTCGGAGATGCAGCAAGGTTTGTCGATCCTTTAACAGGTGGTGGTATATACAATGCTATCCTATCAGGTAAACTCGCTGGGGAGGTATCTATCAGGGCCATAAAGGAGAACGATGTTTCCATACTTAAAAATTACGAAAAAGAGTGGTTTAAGAAAAAGGAAAGAGAATTTAGAATTAAGATAAAGTTAAAAGAGTTATGTATGAAACTCACTGATGATGATATTGAAATTGTCTACGACTTTATAAATAAGACTTACGGAGGTAAAACAATTTATAGTTTTTATATTCTTGAAACAGCAAAAAAAATCATTACTATGTCTCCAAAACTCTTGAGATTTACAAAATACCTTAAACCCACGCTTATGAAATGAAAAAATGTTCCTGTAGAGTATTCCTCTACAGGATAAACACGTTCATTGCCTGCTATCGCAGGCAGGCATTCCATAGTAAAATCCAAAAATTTACCTGTTTATTTAATTGGTTAACAGTTTAAATAAAGCCCACTGGAGGTTTCCATGCAAATTTTGCTATTGTTGTTGTTTCTCATTCCCAGAGATGTAATAGCTTTTGACACACCAAATGATGCAGGTAGCTCAATAACAATGGAATGGGAGACTTTAGATGAGGATACTATAATTGCAGGATATGAAATATGGAGAAGTGAGGTTCAGGACACCGGTTTTACCATGATTGGTTACGTTGGTAGTGGCACAAACATATATAAAGACTTGTTGGATATTGAAAATGGTAAAGAATACTATTTTAAGATAAGGGGACGCACCCGTGATTTCTCCTATACAGATTTCTCAGCTACTTCTTCACCTGTTATTGCGTCATATCAATGGTTTAATATAGCAAGGCTAAATACATTAATTGCAGTTGTCATATTTGTATTACTTTTATTTTATTTTGTGAATAATGCAAAAAGGGGTAAATCACTGTTCATAAGAAAGATTGCCGGGCTCGATGCAGTCGATGAAGCAGTAGGCAGATCAACTGAGATGGGAAAGTCTGTTCTGTACGTTCCAGGACTTTCTACAATGTCTGATGTTGCAACCATTGCATCAATAAATATATTACAAAGGGTTGCTAAAAAGGTCGCTGAATATGATACACCTCTTATTGTTCCTGTAGCAGATGCCATAGTATATATGGTAGCAAGACAGGTGGTTAAAGAGGGTTATATGGAGGCAGGAAGACCGAATTCCTTTAATGAGGATAATGTCTTCTTCGTTACACAGAGCCAATTTGCATATGCCGCTGCAGTAGATGGTATAATGTTAAGAGAAAAGCCTGCCACCAATCTCTTTCTTGGAATGTTCTGGGCTGAATCACTCCTTTTGGCAGAAACAGGACATATGACAGGTGCTGTCCAGATAGCTGGTACAGATGCAGTACACCAGCTGCCTTTCTTTGTTACTGCTTGTGATTATACAATCATAGGCGAAGAGCTATACGCAGCTTCAGCCTATCTTTCTAAAGAACCTATACTTGCTGGAAGCATAAAGGCACAGGACTGGGGAAAGTTAATAATATTGATCTGGGTGGTAATTGGTATTATTTCAGGTATTTTTGGTTTTACACTTTTATCAAGAATTCTGCAGGTTTAATTAAAGAGACAGGATATCAGGGTATCAGGATATCAGTAGATCAGGATATCAGTATAAAGTTGTTTTTTCTCCTCTAATCTTACCCTCAAATGCCAGGATTATATATACACATCCCATTTTGTATTAAAAAGTGTAAATATTGCGCTTTCCATTCCCTGCCATATAACAGTGAACTTGTAAAACAGTATATAGTGAGTCTCAAAAAAGAAGCAGAGCTACGTAAAGAAACTTTCGGGAAAACATTTGATACTGTATACATTGGTGGCGGAACACCTTCTGTTCTTAAGATTTCAGAATTGCTTGATATATTAAAAATTATTAATTATAATTTTAACTTATCACCGCGAGAATTCACCATAGAGGTTAACCCAGGCACTGTTAATAGAGAGAAATTAACCTGGTATAGAAGTGTGGGAATAAATAGACTAAGTATTGGAGTACAATCTTTAAATGACAAAGAACTTGAATACCTTGGAAGGATACACACGGGTAAGGAGGCAGTTGAGTGTTTTAAGGATACAAGATTCGTAGGATTTAAAAACATATCAATTGATTTGATATACGGAATACCTATTCAAGACAAAAATTCATGGTATTCAACACTTAATGGAATAACAGCTCTTTATCCAGAACACATTTCAGCCTATTCTCTATCATATGAGCCAGACACTCCTTTGTATGGAGAAAAACCCATGAAGGAGGATTTGGAAGAGAAATTATATTACTATATGATAGAATATCTAAAAGACAAAGGATATGAACAGTACGAGATATCTACTTTTGCAATTTCTGGATATAAGTCGAGACATAACACGAATTACTGGAATGGAGGAATTTATCTCGGGCTTGGTCCCTCTGCTCACTCCTTCGATGGAACTCACAGGTATGCCAATCCAGAGCTTTTTGATTATATAAAGGGTAAAAGTTTTAAAAAGGAAAAGATTAACCGAACAGAGGCACTTGAGGAATATATTATGTTGGGGTTGAGGAAAAGAGAGGGTATTTCTCTTTTAGAATTCTCTAATAGGTTCGGTAACGAGACATATAATAAACTAATCAAGGAAATAAAAGAACCATTCCTTGAAGTTGACAGAGATAGGGTCAGAATTACAGAAAAAAAACAGTTTATTGCAGATGCAATTATTATCTCTATTATTTACCATCTTAGTAATGAGAAATGAGATTGTTTCGCCAAGATAATTATGTTTTACTTCTCAAAGGGTTTGTTCAATTCCTCACATCCATTCAAAATAAATTTCCCATTCTTTATAATATCAATCTTTTCCCCACTTTTTGTAATCACCGTAATAAATTCTATAGACTCATAAGGTAATGTTATATCGGTATGTATATAAGTATAAGCCTCTTTCATATTAGTCTTTCTCAAGGCAGTCTTTTCATTCTCTCTCGCTATAATCTCTTTTTTATCCAGTGGGTTATAAATGGGTTTATCTTCTTCCATTGTAAAACAGGTATCTCCAATTGCAAAATGTGGTCCCATCTTTTCGATAATTAACACTGGAAGAACATTCATAATATTATGTCTTTTTGCAATGACATAAGCAAGAGTATTTGTACCAATAGCAAATTCTCCAAGTGGTAGTGTTTTATGTGGAAAAAGTAAATTCTCCTCAACATATTTTTTATTATCTTTTTCTTTTTTAAAATTACTACAACCATATTTAACAATATATCCATCTTTAAAAGTAAGCATAAGATTAACGAATTTTAATTCCTTGAGATACGTCTCGTTTAAATGTAAAACTCCATTCGTCCCCTTTAGGTGAGGTGTGGTATATACTTCACCAACAGGTATATTTATATCAGCACCACAGTTTACAAAATTTGTTTCTTTATCGGGGTTTTTTATTTCTTGCATCTTAACTCTTATATCAGTTTTATTTTTTTCCCTACCTTTAACATGTACAAAATCTGCTTTATCCAGTATATCAATTATTTTTTGTTGTATTAGTTCATATTTATCTGTACTTAACATATTAATTTCCAGTATATCCTCAAATATCTGCTTAAAATTATCACCAATTTCAGGGGATGGAAAGGAAATTGCAGTAAAACTTGTTTCCTCTCTGGGCATATATTTATCTTGAATTTTCATTATGTTATTCTGGTGTATCTGGAATAATTTTTGCTGTTCGTCTGAAAGTTTTAGACATTCCTTTTTATTTTCAGGTGTATATGGCAGTTTTCCAAAGTTACCAAAATGAATTAGACCAGAAAAAATAGACATAATATCACTACAATTTTTACAGGCTTTACTATAACCTTTTTCAATTAAACCTGTATATTCACAATCCAGGTAGAGAGCCAAATCAAACCTATGGTCATAGTTGTATTGTTTTCTTGCCTTAGAAGAGTATACACCTAATATTGTAGCATCCAAATTATATCTTTTCAGATCCTTTATTAACTGTCGAATTATAAGTTCCTGTCCTACATTGAAGATTATACCAACAGTTGATTTTTTAGTTATATCCTTGTTATCTCTTGTAAACCCTTTAATATAAGCCGTGGTTATTTGATTTGTCAATTGTTTAATCTTTTTTTCGGGATAATTTAAAAGATACTTTGCTGTTTTGATTTCGTTATCTGTAATTAACTTTCCATAACTGAATAGATATCGTAAATCACTTATATCTACTTTCTCAACTATGTCCCTGAAGTATCTAAAATCTATATCAAACTGTTCTTTCATTCGGAAGATAATTTCATTAGTCTTATCTTTTTTTTGAGGAGCAGTAATTAATCTTTTTAAAGTTTCATACTCGATTTTATTATTTCTTATATAATCGAAAACATCAATAAATAACCTGTTATACTCCTCCATTTTATAGATCTTATGATAGAATGTATGTGTGATAAATTGTCTATACTCGATATAGAAACAAGAAAGAAGTTGACCAAATCCATCACTAAAAATATTTACACAATAGGTTGGTTCAGGGTAATTCTTCTTATAATTCTTTAAAGATAATTCACTATAGAACCCATCATTTTCTCTTTGCAATTCCTCAAAAGTCTTTTTAGAAAAATACTCTTTATTAAGATTCTTTTCAAGGTTTGCAAATTTAAGAATTAAGTTTCCGATTCTATCAAAAAAACGATAATACTCCTTTTTCTTTTCTACTTTCTGGTAATCCATTGTTTCATCACATATTTCTCTTATCCTTACAAGAGTATTGTTATAGCTATCCCTCACTTTTGCATTCTCTGCTTCATAGTATTTTCTTATATCGAACATAAAACCTCCTGGTTTAATATTTGGTATTATCGTCTATATACTTACAAATATATGGAGCTTATTTAAGGGTTCGATTTATCGAACCCCTACGTTTTTGCTTTCATATTATTTCACATTATTTTGCACACTATCTATTTATCTAAAAATGATAAACTTTTATTCAATATATATCTTTTGAAAAATATATGGGCAGTCATATGCCCGCTAAGTAGAAAGTATCTCTTAGGTTTTCCTATTCTATACCAAAGGTCATCCGAAGATACACGAGGAATAAATGGATCCAATAAGGCTGTGAACATCAGAACCTTTTCCCTATTTAATAAACTGGCAAATAACGAAGGATCGTATCTGAAACAGCTTGGTAACTTCTTTAATTCTTCTATACCATTGAACCTTTTTGCTGCTTCCTCAAAGGTTTTATGAATCTCATGACATCTTTCAGGATTACAGCTTTTGTCTTCCTCATAATTGAGTCTTATTACTCTTGTAGCAATACTATGCCATATAATATATTCAAAGTTACCTCCTGTAACTATTAAAATTCCTTTGTTTAATCTATCATCTAAAGCCATTACAATGGTTGATATCATTCCCCCAAAACTATATCCCATAATATTTATATTGTCAATACCCAATTTTTCAAGATAATCGATACAAGTTAGAATATCATTTACAGCTTGAAAAAATTTCTTTTCCATTATAGATGAATTACCCTTCAAAAAAGAAGAACTTGAATTACAACCATAAGGTACTCTTCCAAAATGATATGGTAGTATCGGCATCATTGTTATATATCCGTTTTTTGAAAAATTTTTAGTATAGTATTTAAGATGAGAGAAATTTCCACTACCTGAACCATGGATAAAAACTAAAGCTCCTTTAGGATTTTTAATCTCATATAATAAGGCCTTAGCTCTATCTACGTCTGGATATCCAGAAGGATAGGGACTGGTAAAATATATCTCTTTGGGATTCTTGTTTAATACTGTAAATTCTACATCATCTCTTGATGTAAGGTACATAATGTAAACCCTATGATTTAAATATATCCTTTCTAAAAGTATTAAAACTCAAGATATTCTTTTGTAGATACCGCAAAAGACTGGACATAGTTTACGGAATTTATATTTATTAACAATTATATATAACAATACATCAATGAGCATTATAATGCGTATGAATATAAAAAGGTTATAGATATAAAGCTCTCTAATCTTTTTAAATCCATTAATCCCTTGTTTAAACTCCTTTAGTGAATTATACCTGTAATAACATGGATGAGTCTCTTTTACTCCTGCCATAATAGCTAAAATTCTCTGTAATAATTTTTGTGGTATCAAATTCTTTATAAAGACAATAGGACTTAATTTGTTCGTTGTGTGTAAGATGAACAATCCATCGATTTTAAGTACTCTATTTATCTCACTAAATGCATATAAAGGGTCTTTAAGATGTTCTACAAAAAATCTCGCAGTGACAATATCAAAACTCTCTGATTTAAAAGGTAAATGATAAACACTTGAACAACAAAAATCCTTAGGTAATTTTACACTTTCGGGTGATTTCGTATCTAAACCAATTTTAAATTCAACATCAAATGAATGGATTATCTCATTTTCACCACAGCCCACGTCTAACCAGCTCTTATTTTTCGATAGGTTTTCCTTTAATATCTGCTCATAAATCTCCCAGTCAAATTTATACTCAACTCCTAACCTATTAAGAATCTCTTTTCCAAGTTTTACATTTCTTTCTATTCTTCTTAGTGAACTCATGTTTTCATTTTAACTAATTTTATATAAATGTGGACCCCTACCTCCTTCGTAATTCTTTTCTAATGTCTCTTGCCAAATCAGCAACCTTTCCTCTATAACCAAAACAATTTACGCAGTAAAGACCGCAATAGGCAATCAGGTCTCTATCTTTTAAGTTATTTTTCATTTCTTCACCTTATTACTCGCAAGATACTATTAACCTCATTTTCAATTCCTAACAACTCCTCTAAGATTTCAATCTGATTAGCTCTCATTTCATTGTTCCACTCAGATGGACTCTTTCCTGTATGTGGTGAAGGAACATACTGAAATCCATTCTGTAAAATTTCTACCTCTGACCCATAAAGAACTGCTAAACTATCTATTAGTTCAATATCAAATTCAAATTTTTCCTTATTATTTAGAAGATATTCTTTGGCATTATTCCTCGCATCAGTAAGACTGTAATATATCCACCAATTTGTGAGAAGTTTCTCTCCCAATTGTTCCTCATATGCTTCTGTGAAGTGCTCCTCATCTTTTAATGCTTTAATCCATTCCTCTATAGCTTTTATACCAGAAAAATAAGAATCATACTTCTCTGTATTATAAAGTTCTTCAGCAAGTAAAAGTGAATTTCTATATTCAGGCATAATATTTACTTCTTTCCTATCAGTAATCGTATAGATTACCCAGGGCATTTTTTGTGCAATCTCATCTCCCTCTGTATTATCAAAATATGTTCTGCAGAAGAATTCTTTCCCCTCTTTTTGATAACCGGTAACAAGTCCCCATTCTGGAACCTCAATAAGATCAAGAGCAATAACAGGCCAGCCTTCATTTATGCTCTTCATAATAATTTCTCTAAGCTCATCTTCAGTTTTAACATATTCTTCATTATCCTCTTCCGTGGTCTCAGATTGTAAAGTGTATGCTTCAGATTTATAACCCAATTTTTGTAGTATTTCAATACCAACATCCTTTCCACAGGTAGCATCAGGTGAACTTGGACACCAAGCATCATAAAACAATATTCTAAAACCATATCCAGAAAGCCCAACAATTTCCTCATATTTTATATTCTGACCGAATTTTTCATCTATCCTACATACTGCTCCCAAAAAGGAATTTTCCATACCAATACCCCAACCGAGTTTTCCTAAACCATCAATAATTACTGCATCATTGTCTATTTTATGCTCAGGAACCACTTCTTTTAGATATACACCAATCTGTCCCTTAGGAATTGTAAATTCAATCTCTTTTTCACCCCGTTTTATAGCAACATCAACCTCAGATGTCTCAACAGCTTCCTTAAGTTCTCCTAAATGTTTTATACCCTCAACCTTTTCACCATTATAGGTGATAATTATATCACCAAGTTGAGCACCAACTGCCTTTAGATTAGAATCTTCAGTGAAATTAACGATTTTCAAACCTAAAATATCTTTTTGTGTATGTTCTAATTCTTCACCCGCCATAACCTGCCCAATTAATACTGATGATAATATGACAGCTATTGTAAGAAGTAAACATTTTTTCATTTCTTTCTCCTTTTTTGTAAAGTATAAAAAAAGAAATAAATGAAGCCTAACTACTAACGTGTATATTTGGACTGGCATGAATGAATACATATCCAATCATCTTTTTGCCCCCATTATCATTTTAACTGATTCTCAAGACCTTTGCTCCTCTAATCTTCCTCTCTTTAAGTTCGAGCAATGCCTTATTAGCCTCTTTTAATGAAAATTCCTGAACTTCGGGTTTGATGGGTATTTCAGCAGCCAGCTTTAAAAATTCACTGACATCTCTTCTTTCTACATTAGCTACACTCTTTATCTCCTTTTCGTGCCAGAGATGAGCTGGATAATCTAATTTTAAAAGATATTCCTTATCTATCACTTCTTTTCGGATTGCATTAATAACAAGCCTCCCCCCTCTTTCCAAATTCTTCAAGGCTTCTACTATTGGCTTCCAAACAGGTGTTGTATCAATTATACAATCCAGTTTTTCAGGTGATGTATCTTCAGTATCGCCTGTCCATACCGCTCCAAGTTCTTTGGCAAAATTTCTTTCCTGTTCACTTCTGGCAAATACAAAGACTTTAGAGTTTGGATATTTGAATATTACCATCTTAATTACAAGGTGTCCTGAGGCACCAAATCCTGTAAGACCCAGATTCTGTCCATCTTTTATGCCTGTTAGTAGCAGTGACCTGTAACCAACAGCTCCTGCACATAAAAGTGGAGCTGCTTCTGAATCTGAGAATACATCCGGAATTTTAAAAGCAAAATCTTCCAAAACAGTAATATACTCTGCATAACCACCGTTTACATCCCTGCCAGTTGCTTTGAAATTTATACATAAATTTTCATTACCATCCAGGCAGAACTTACAGTTTCCACAAGTTGAATAAATCCAGGCTATCCCAACTCTGTCCCCAATTTTTAACTTGCTTGTTTTACTACCACACCTCTCCACCCTTCCAACAACCTCATGACCCAGTACAACTGGTAACCGTGGTGGTGGTGTTCTACCTTCAATCTCATCTAACTCAGTATGACAAACCCCACATACTGATACTTTTACTAATATTTCTTTATCTCCTGGAATAGGAACAGGCAGATTTACCAGTTCCAGTGGTTTCTTATTCTCTCTGAGATTACATATGCTATTCAAAATCATCGCCTTCATCTCTACCTACCTCCGAATTTTACTTTCACAATATATTACTTAAAGAGCTCTGAAAAACTACCTTTTAGCTCTTCTGATTACATATATTTCTGGACCTTTCCAGAAATCTCACTTAAAGCTATATACAATTGAATCTGCAATAGGTTTATATCCTATTTTAATATATATATTGTTTGATGTTGTATTCAAAAGGTCTGTATAAAGGGTGCAAAATTTATATCTTCTTTCAAGTAATAGCTGGCTCAAAGAAGCAACACAGGACGTGGCATATCCCTTATTTCTAAATTTGGGTGGAGTATATACAAGATTTACGGAAATACCATTTTTGGTAGGTCTTGAATAAGCAGCTATTGAAACAGTCTCTCTATCCTGCCATAGATATATAGAAGATTTATTAATTGTTTTTTTTGCAAACTCGTAAGCGTCTTCATGGGTCATTTTTTCTAATATATCTTCTGAAAATCTATATACCCAATCTGATACAAATTCAATATCATTTATATCTGCAGTTCTTATTTTACCTGGACTAAGTTTTACACCTTTAACTTTTTCAAGCTTGTATATTCTTTGTTTCATCTTGATAGTTGAAGAACAACCGGTTCTTTGTTCCCAGACTTTAGCAAAGTTTGTAGCAATTTGAAATTGTCCTATTACGCCAGGAATAGCAATGTTGTTTGTTAGCAAATAAGAGATCGATAATTTGATAGCCTCATCTATTTTTTCTCCTTCACCATAAATAACTAAATTATATGGTGGGGTCATAAGCATAACTATTAATAGCTGTTCGTCTTCTTCAACCACTGCAAAGAACAAGTCAGAATTATATTGATTTGGTGATGATTTATTGATGAGTGAGTAAAGGATACCTAATATAAGGTTGTTCGCTGCCTCATTTTTTTCAAGAAAAAACCCAGCCTTCGATAGTAGCTCTTTTGCACTATGATATCTTATAACTTGCATTTGCTTCTCCAACTAACAATATATCCATATTATTTTACTCTTAAGGAATCTCTTTTATCCCACTTGTTCCAATTATCTTTCCATTGTATTCTGCTAACCAGGTAATGAAATCTTTAGAAGGAATTACCTCATAATATTTTTAAACCTTATATGAATTCCTCATTAACCTTTTATTCCAGAACATATATGTTCTTTTTCTTACACATGTCCTTGAGTATTTTTGGCCATACAGTGACACTGACCTCTCCAAGGTGTGCTTTCTTTAGTATAAGCATATAGGTACGGGATTGCCCAATTCCACCGCCAATACTGAGTGGAATTTCGTTATTTAATATTGCCCGGTGGTATGGCATATTAAGGAAATTAAGCTGATCAGTAATCTCCAGCTGCTTTTTTAATGTTTCGGAATTAACGCGAATACCCATAGATGTCAGCTCATGTCGACGTTTTGTCACAGGATTCCGGACGAGAATATCACCATTTAGACCATGCATGGATCTTCCATCAACGGACTTTGTCTCTGTTACCCAGTCATCGTAGTCTGCTGCCCTCATCTCATGTGGATAGCCATCTTTTAGTGTCCAGCCAACCCCATATATGAAAACTGCAGGATATTCCTGCAGAATCGCTGTTTCACGTTGTTTGCGCGGTAGGTTTGGATACTTTTCAAGGATATCTTCAGCATGTATGAATGTTAACTTCTCAGGCAGGTCAGGATACTTGTCAGTCTTTAGTTGTGGAAACTTCTGCTGGACATGGGTTTCGGCTCCCTTGAGAATCTTCCATAACTTCTTTACTACTTCTGTAAGATGCTGCAGGTTACGCTGTTCCTCAGTTATTACTATCTCCCAGTCCCATTGGTCAACATATGCGCTGTGGTCATGGTCAAGGAAGTAGTCCTTACGCACGGCACGCATATCAGTATACAAACCCTCATCTACTTCCATATCAAACTCTTTCAGCGCAAGTCGCTTCCACTTTGTAGCTGCCTGTACTATCTGGGCATCGATTGGATGTTTATCATAGTCGTTTGAGATGTGGAACTGGATCGGTGTACGTGAGCCATCACGGTCAAGGTAATCGTTTACACCGCTCTCAACGTCTACAATTAGAGGAACCTCAACCCGTATCAGATTGAGTTCCTTAGAAAGATTTTCTTCAATATATTTTTTCACCTCAAAGAGAGCTATCTGGGTTTCCTTTGGGGTTAGAAGAGATTGATAATCGTTTGGCAGGATTTTCTCAAGCTCATTATATTCACCTATGCCAGGTCCAGCCAGGTCTGCTTTCTTGTCTTTCATCATATTTTCCTCCTTTTTTTGAATTTTTATAATAGATGTTCTTGAATATTTTACTTAACTTATAGATATAGCAACATAGGCGAGATGTTTTGAAATTCCTTTACACATCAGTAATCTTTTCTATATTTACATATTCCTTTACTAATCCTTCCAACAGTTCTATCTTTTTTGTATCATATTTTGTTAATAATGGTTCTATATCATCTATTTGCTTTGCTGTTTGGTATGTATCAGAAGAAACAAGTAATATCGGAGTATTACAATCAGATGCTTTTGAAATGATATGTGGTGGAGGCAATATATTATTAGTAAGTACAACACATGCAGTATCATTTGTCAAAGCATTAAGTATCATACCAGTTCTATCACCACTGGTTATAATTAACTTATGTTTCTTCTTAAATAACGGATTTCGAAGTGCTGCATCAGCAGACATGGCACCAACAAAGATATTCTCTACAACATTATTTAAACCTCTTTCCCCTGCAATAACCTTTGCAAACAGTTGCTCAGATAAATAGCCAACTGAGAAATGTGTAAGTTCTTTCTTATACGGGATTATGCCTATTATATTTATGCCAATTTCCTTTATATCATTTAAGTATGTTAGTTTAAAATCTTCTACATCCTGTACCTTATTAATAATTATTCCTTTAAAGTTTATATTCACTATATCAATATACTTTTTAATAAATGTAATGTCATCAATCCAGGATTCGTTATAACCACTAATAACAAGTATCAACTTACCATCTATATACCTGGCAATAGATAAGGGATCAAGGTATACAGATGTTCCGTACTTTAGATTTTTTCCACCCTCAATAAACAGTATATCTCTGTATTTCTTCATAGTATTAACAGTTTCAAGAATTTTCTCTCTCGTTGTTTCCTCGTCATACATATATCTCAGTTTGCTGTGATCAAATCCTATGCTCATATCCTCTGGATTTTCCTCCAGACTGAAAATATCTGTTATTAATGCATTGTCATAATCCCATAGGCGTTTTTTGCGGTAAACTAACCTCTCTCCAAATGGCTTCATGTAACCAATCTTCTTTTTTAGTACATTTGCTATACCTATAATGATACATGTCTTACCTGCACTTTTTTGCGTTGAAGCTATTATTAATTTATCCATTTATAACACCTCCATTTACCTTATCTTCTTTTACACTTGAGTATTGTTAAAAATCTTACCACAGATTCACCCTGTTAAATAGTTACAAAATTAAGTACAAGTAATCATCTCTGGTACTTTATTTAACAGGGGAGCCACAGAGATTTTGATTCATTAAAGATTTATAAAAGATTTTTATTCCTTCCCTCCCTGCCCTGTTAGATGTTTACTATCTAACAGGGTGAATGACCTCGTATTTATCTCAATATCCGTATGGACAGGGACTTTAAGAGATTGGAAGATAATTTTCATCTTTTTTTCTTTATCTCATACGATTCTCGTACAATCCCTGTTTAATTATCTTTTTTATCTCATACTTACTTACCGGTAGGCAGGTAATCCCTGAAAATCATATAAGTCATTGTCTAGATTTACCCCGCACCTATACATAGATGCGGGAGAGCACAGAGTATTTAATTTACTCCCTGCCCTGTTAGATGTTTACTATCTAACGGGGTGAATGTCCTCTGTGGTTTTTTTATTCTTTTATATCCTATTTAATACTACCAACACTAACACTCGAAAGCAGGATTCTAACATCCACAGCTTTCACCCCTTTGCCTTCTTCATATACTACAAAGGGATTTACTTCAATATCTGAAATACTATTATATCTTTGAATCATTGTGCCCAATCTAATTATAACATCAATTATTGCATTAATATCTTTTTTCTCCTCACCTCTTACACCCAGAAGAATAGGATAAGTTTTAATCTCCTTTATCATAGACATTGCTTCTCTACGACCCACGGGAAGAGCACGAAACGAAACATCCTTCATAACTTCTACATACACTCCTCCAAGACCAAACATAACAATCGGACCAAACAATTCATCTCTTCTCGCTCCAATTATTACCTCAGTACCTGACTGAACCATTTCTGCAATCTCAATCCCTTCTATCGCAGCACGAGGTTTTCGATTCCTACAGTTGTAAATAATAGCTTGATAGGCATCAATTACTTCCTTCCTATTATCTATATCTAATGCAACACCACCAATATCACTCTTATGAATTATATCTTTAGATACTACCTTCATAACTACAGGATATCCGATTTTCTCAGAATACATTACAGCTTCATCAATATTATGTGCAAGATTACTTTCTGGCATTTTGATACCTGCTGCCTTCATTATCCTCTCTGCCTCATATGATAGTACGAAGAGTCTTTTATCCTTCCTAACATTTTTTATAATATTATTAATTATATTGTTATCCATTTCAACTTTCTCACTCTTATTATCAAAATCTTCCTGATATTTTATATTACGGTAATTAACATACATTGCACCAAAACATGGTACAGCTTCATAAACATCAGAAAGTGCAGGTATACCATTAATTTTTAGATGATTAACAAGATTCTCCATCTCAATCCCTCCAAAAAAAGAAAATACCAGTGGTTTGCTTGGTCTACTTTCTGAAAACATCTTATCAATTATCAGAAAAAGATTTTTAGCATCAAAAACTGCAGTTTCACAACCCAAACAAATGATCGAATGAATATCTTTACTTTTAAGCGCTGCTTTGAGAGCACATTCATAATCTGCAACCGTTGCCTGACCAGTCAAATCTATTGGGTTTTTTGTTGAACCAAATTCAGGAACAACATCTGTGAATATCTCCTTTGTTGTCTGTATGTCATCATAAAGATGAACACCATATTTTTCACATGCATCTGTTGCCAGGACACCTATACCTCCTCCATTTGTAATTATAATGGTATTCTCCCCTTTCGGAGAAGGTGAGTTTGCAAGAAATTTACACCAGTTAAATGCATCTTGAATACTTTCTGCTCTTATAACTCCGCACTGTTTCATAATATCCGAAAAGATTTCATCTGCACCAGCTAACGAACCTGTATGCGAGGCTGCTGCCATTGCACCTCTTTCTGATCTTCCTGACTTTATTACAATTATAGGTTTCTTTTTTGTAGAATTTTTGAGCATTCTTACAAGTTTCTCGCCGTTCTTTATTCCTTCAATATACATCAAGATGACTTTCGCATTCTTATCATTTACCAGATATTCTAATAGGTCAGCCTCATCAATATCTGATTTATTTCCAACCGAGACAACAGAAGAAACTCCAATATTTTCAGCCTTTGTTTTACCGAGCATAGCAATACCAATAGCCCCACTCTGTGTTATTATAGCAATGTTGCCTGGCTTAATATCCTTTGGACCAAATGTTAAATTGATAGGAGCCTTGGATGAATATACCCCAAATATGTTGGGTCCTAATATGCGCATTCCATTCTTATTTGCATACTCAACAATTCTTCTTTCCCCATTAATGTTTCCAATTTCTGAAAAGCCTGAAGTTATTAATATAATAAACTTTATATTACATGATGCACAATCTTTTACAGCATCAAATGTGTATTTTACAGGGATTGCAATACATACTAAATGTATTTCCTTATTAATCTCCTTAAGCGATTTATATACCTGGAGACCAAGTATTTCACCTCCTTTAGGGTTAACAGGGTAAATTTTCCCGGGATATTTACTATCTATAATATTTTCGAGAATTTTATATCCTATTTTCTTTTCATTATGAGATGCTCCTATAACTGCAACTGACTGTGGTTCAAATAAATATTTCATATTTGGAGCTCTATTTTTCATTATCCTCCTTGCTTGAATGCCATCTTCAATTCATATACTCCTTCAGCTGCTCTTTTTTCAATATCAAAACCCATTTGTTCAAACAGGTGCAACATTGTTCTATTTTCTGTTAGAACCTCAGCAGTAAAACCTAAAAGCCCCTGCTTTTTTGCCAGGTATGTCAGATATTTAAGCAATTCGCTGCCTATTCCCTTGTTTTGAAAATTATCCCTTACCACAAATGCAACCTCTGCAGTAAGTGTATTTTCATTTATGCCATATTGACCTATTCCCACAATTTCCTCTTTTTCCTCCTGTTCTATCACTGCAAGAATCACCTTTTTCCTGGTATAATCTATTATAACAAACTCCTGCAAGCGCTCGTGCGGTATATCCTTTCTTACTGAGATAAACCTGCGATATAGACTTCTATCTGAGAGTGAATAAAAGAAGTCTTTTAACAATGGCTCATCGCTTATTTTTACAGGTCTTAAGAAAACTTCAAATCCCGCTACTGTGGTTCTGTATGTTTCAAGTTCTTCAGGGTACTCTCCTCTTTTTCCAGGAATAAACGCCTGGTCTTTATAGATAAGATTGAGTTTTTTCGCCTCTTTAATAAGCCAGAGTCTAAATTTTGGATGTGCAATGGATATCAATTCCATTGCTCTCTCTCGAATATTCCGTCCATGCAAGTATGCTATCCCATATTCTGTAACAACATAATGAATGTCACCCCTATTGAGTGTAACACCTGCTCCCTCTTTGAGATGTGGTAATATCCTTGAAACATTTCCATTTTCTGCAGTGGATTGGAGTGCGAGTATTGTTTTGCCATTTTTAGCCAAAACTGCACCTCTCATAAAATCAGCCTGTCCCCCTATCCCGCTATAAAAGATCTTTCCTATTGATTCTGCTGTTGCTTGACCAGTAAGGTCTATTTCCAGAGCACTATTTATTGCAACCATATTATCATGTTTGGCAATAATCAATGGATCATTTGTATAGTCAATAGTTCTAAACTCCACGCTCGGGTTATCATTTATAAAATCGTAGGTTGATTTTGTGCCCATACAGAAGGTAGCTACAGTCTTGTCACGATTTAACGTCTTCCTCTTGTTGTCAATCACACCTTCTTTCATAAGTTCTGCAATACCTTCTGTAAATAACTCGGTATGTACACCAAGATGTTTCTTATTGCCGAGATTCGCCAGGATAGCATTGGGTATACTACCATAACCTACCTGTATTGTATCGCCATCCTCTACTATACGTGATATATGTTTACCGATTCTCTGTGCAATTTCATCTGGCACCTCAGGTTCATATTTCAATATAGGCTCATCATATACTATTATATAATCTACATCCTCTACATGTACAAATCCATCACCATGAACACGGGGCATATTTCTGTTTATCTGTGCTATTACAAGGTTTGCATTATCAACTGCAGCCTGTGTTATATCAACACTCACTCCAAGACTCATATATCCATGACTATCCGGTGGTGATACCTGGATAAGTGCTACATCTATGGGTACAAATTTCCGATAAAATATATCAGGTACCTGTGATAGAAATACAGGGGTATAATCTGCAAACCCCTTGTTTATGGCATCCCTTGTACTATTTCCCACAAAGAAAGAATTGTGGCGGAAATTATATTTAAATTTAGGTTCTGTATATGCTGCAACACCAAGAGACCATACTTGAAACACCTCTGTATCAAAAAGTGCCTTTGGATTTGATTCAACATACTTTATAAGTGCCTGCACAAGGTACTGAGGTTCACCACAAGCCGTAGCAATGAATATTCTGTCTCCCCTATGGATATTACTGAACAATTTCTCTTCAGATGCGAATTTTTTTTGATATCTCTTTTTTATAACATCTAATTTTCTACTTCCCTTCATGAGTGCGTATACCCCCTTATCTAACAAGGTAACTAACTATCAAACCAACTAACTATTCAACTATTCAACCAATTAACTATTCAACTAATTCTAATTAAATTATATAATATAAATAAAGTTTTGTCAAGTTAAAAATTAAAACCCACCGTTTATTTTATATAGCCCACCGTCCCTTTGTACCCACCGCTAAATCGGTGGGCTAATTAAATACACAACTTTGAACTCCTATGTCCTTAATTTTTAAAAGTCCCAATCTTTACAATACAACCCTTTAAATTAAGAATTCGTACCTGCCAGTAGGCTGCAGATGTCATATTGTTTTCAAAATCAGTATGTTTCGTTATTGTTCTATATTTAGAAGGCTGTGTTAAAATATCTTGAATCTGAATACCTGGAGGTTCTCGTACTTCTTGTTTTTTCCCTTTTCTAACCATGCAACTTCTCGGAAAATACGGAGGGCTTCTTGTTTGTCTTTCTGAGGATTATATTTACGGTATTTCATAATATTTCTCCTATTTTTATACTTATTTGAAAGGGAGATGTTCTTGTCATTGCGAGTGAATCCACCATCCATCTGTAATTGGGGGATGAGCGTGGCAATCTTATTTTTACCTCAATCTCTTTCCCACCTGCCGACAGGCATGGTTGGCAGGCACTCCAATAGAACTTGTATCTGGAGTGCCAACCTACCGTCAGGCAGACATTACCTTGGTAATGCATAGATGACTGAAATGTTATGTTATAGTATATTATTACCTACCAATATTTCTTCCCTTTGAGAAATTCTTCAATTCCCTTTTTCTTAATTTTCCTCAAATTCTTTATATGGGCATCCCCATGATTGGGTTTTAAGAAGTCCAACTTCTTACAAGTCTCAAATTCATCACACTCCCAGCAGCCTTCGATACCCTTTTTCTGGCAGCATTTCCTTATCTTACAGAAAGGCGGACCACCACCACCTTTGCAAGCCTTCTTGCATCGCATTTTCACTAATGCACCCAGTACTTCATAACACTGTGGGTAATTCTCATATACCTTAAAGAACGAAAGTGCAGATAGGGCTTCTGCGGTCTTGTCGAACCTTGTCTGTCTTAACTCTTTCCTGAGGTCTCTTGCAAGGTCAGCTGCCTTCCCCCTATAGCCGATGCAGTCTCCACAGTAAAGCCCACAGTATGCGATTAAATCCCTTTTATCACCCATATTTTTTACCTCCATAATTTAATATTTAAATTCTTTTAAAAAATTCGTAATACTTTTTATTCCTCTTTATCGGTATTGATTCATTACCTTTCCTACAAGATAGGAGAAAGATACAGAACAGTTATAATTATGACAGTAATTAATGATATTCCAACAGGGACCCACACAGGTGCAATCCAGGGACGAGGCATAAGAAAAAGAACATCAACTGTAGTAAGATTAGGTGGCCATTTAATTAAAAGAAAAAGCGAAAGATAATAAAACAGGTCCCAAAAAGCAAATGTCCAAAAAAAGACGACTAACTTTTCAAGCCATGTTTCTCCAACCAAAAGAGATAAAATTATAATTAACAATATTGTAGCCACTTCTCTTGTTCTCTCAATAAAAATATAGCGTTTGGGAAAATTTTCAAGTGATACTATATTTGATTCTGATTCAATAATACCAAGTGCCTTACGCAGATAAACCACAACTACTGCTTCTAAATAGGCCATGGCAATACCAAAAATAGCTAACAATAAAAACTTTTCCATCATAAAATTATATTAGTTATCTTAACTCAATTCTTCTTTAAGGATCTCGTAAAACCTGTCTCTCGCTTGTCGTTCGATCCAGGGGTAATGACCGCAGTTCTTTAATAGGATGAATCGAAAGTCTTTAACAGTTTGAGATCGTGGTCTTTTAATTCCTTCAGAAAGATGTGGGTCATAGTCGCCATGTATTGCCACCACGGGGCATTGGACTTTTTTCCCTTGTTCCAGAAGTATTCCACTTTGTCTTAATTCCTTGGCTTCATTCCACACACTTTGATGGATATCGTATTGACACTCTACTACCTCATCGACGAATGGTAAGGGGTTAAATGAATCTGCCTGAGATAATAACTTTCCAAGTTGGAAGAAGGTCGTATTCTTGTCTTTAACACCTGGGTTACTCAAGACCTCCTTCAAGACCTGGACTTTTAACCTTTTTTCTTCATTAAGGCGACTTAACCGAGTTTCCATTAATTTTATAGCATATTTTTCTTCATAGGCACCACTTCCAATAAGTATAAGCTTTTTTACATACACTGTTTTTTATATTTTGTCCCAAAGTTACGTGATACGGGTCTGTCCTGTCATTGCGAGCCATAGGCGAAGC
>JAGMCL010000030.1 GCA_023129165.1 Caldifarciminota bacterium
TCTTTAGAGTTCGAACTTACCCCTTTCTGTGGTTATAAGATAGCCCTTATTAGTGATTTGCAGGGTTATGTAAGGGATGATACACTTTGTATAATATGCACTTTAACCCCTTACAAGGAAACGCTCTTGAGAATTGAAGAGAAGATACCAATAAGAGATCATGATGATGGAGAATCCTTTGTAATAACTGCCTCAGGTCGGGATTATATAAGAATAGGAAATTATAACATTTCTAACTTCGATGAGCTCATAAGTTACATGGAGAGCAGACCTGAACGTACGTCTATTATAATAGAGGTTTCAACTGTTGATGATGGCCTCCTCCCACCTTCTTATGCCAAATTCTTGAAAATGGAAGAAAAGCCTTCATATAAGAAGATAATAGAGACAGAATGGGTCATTATGGGTAGTGCAACCTCTGAGGTAGAAGTAGAATGAATTTCTATCGGATTAAAAGTATCTTCTGACTCTTATTATAGTCTCCTGCCTTAAACTTAACAAAATACACACCTGATTGAAGATGTTATTGTATTTGTATCCATTGATTCTGAGAAAATGACAATGATATTTGTATCAGGATTATTAGCATTTCCATTATTTTTAGGATAGGTATTTAAGACTTTGGGAAGAAAGTTATCTAAATAAACCTTTACAGACTCTGCATCAAAGTTATCTCTAATATCATAAGCCAGTACTTTTACCCAATAATAATCATCAGGAAACTTCGCATCTTCAATGCAATCTGCATCAACAGAATCAGGCTCTCCTACTTTCTGCTTGGTGTTCCAATACCAGTTTTGAAGACTTGGGTCAGGATTGAATGGGTCATTAGTAATCCAATAGCGAAAATGAGATATTATTGAACCTGAACCATAGGTTAAGTTTAGTTGTGAGGTACTGGTAGGGTCAGGAATAGTATCAAATCTTATTTTCTCCCAATAAGGTTTAACAATGTTACATAGGGTATTTAAAATCTCATATCCAATCCGATAGACCGAAGTAGTGCCAGGAGGGGAAGGAGCATGACCAGTGGTGTCTGTTCTGGTATCCCGTGCGACCACAAGCATATCAACTTTGCGGTTTAAAGTGTCAGTTAAAAGTGTATCCCCTGGACCCTGTCGATAGAATTTTATCGAATCAATGTAAGGATTAGTTGAGTCAGCATAAGGTGTGAGAGCACCAGTCCAAAGAGGGTTTAATACGGTATCAGATAGGGGTGGATATCTACTCGTCCAATGAAAATGTAAATGGGCTTCTGTAGGTTGGATTCTACCAACGGTATCCTGAAAAGCAGTTACATACGTTTCACTTTGGATTCTATTTTTTAAGTGAATATAGTAATATTTTCCTACTCTTACTCCTGGATTTCCACCATTCGTTCTATAAGAAGTGTCCGAGATGATAGAGTACACCAGGTGAAGAGTGTCTGTTGTATCAGATCCGAATGGCTTTATGTCAACACCCTTGTGAAAGTGACCATTTCTATACTCACCGAAGGTTGAGTTTATCTGATGCCGTTTATCAAATGGCTTTAAAGGCCAATTGTATCCTAATAAGTATGAACCGAAGATAATTATCCCAGCGGAAATTATTAGTATTTTTCTCATTTTACCCCCCTAAAGAAAATTTTAATATCTTTTTGCAACTTGAGATATAAAAGTGATTATGTATTGATGCAAATTTTATTTTTGGGATAAAACCTTTATTTGAAGGAGGTAATGAAAATGTATTTGCTAATCCACGGTTACTCTTAAATAAAATAAAACAATCAGTATTTGTTTTCCTATTCCTGACACCAACAGCTATAAGACGTTCATCTGGTGAAAAAGTGATTTCCATATCTGGAATAAAACCAATTCCAGGATCTTGGGTGATAATGAATTCCTCTTTAGAAATATTATGATACCATATCTCCTTACCTGATGCTGTTTCAAAACATGTAAAGCTTCCCCATGCATCTGCTATCAAGACATAGTTATTAGAAGGGGAAAAAACGATTTGATGGTCAGTTCTGCTTACTTCACCGACTTTCCACAGTAGATTGCCATTATTGTCAAAAAGATAGAAAAGGTTCTTTCCGTTTTCTGGAGCAATAACACCTATCTTCTCTCCATCATTTGTAATTTCTAGCTCGTAAGCAAGCGCTCTTGGTTGCATAACTTTTCGAAACATTTCGTCTCCATTGGGATCATAAACTACAAGCTGTACACTCTCATCTGCATAAGGTTCACCAAAACTAATTGCCCAGAATTTTGAATCACCTGAAATTGTAAAGAAAATACGCATCAGGCTTCTTCTTTTACTTTTTCTAGGATTTATAAATTCAAATGTGCCATCTTTCTTCACCAATAAAACTTCTGCGTAAGAAGCACCGATTAGATATTTTCCATTAGGAGATAATTTAGGAAATCGAGTGGGTGCAATATTATGAGTTTTCCACACTAATTCCCCAGATAGATCGTAAATAGACACTATGCACTCTTCGAGCTCTTTAGCATACTCGGATGCATATTGCCAGCTATGGATAATATGATTATCAGATTCTGAAATAGTAAAGAAGTTTGAACCATTAGGTGATCTTTTTATTTCCTTAATTTGCTCATTCGTCTCTGAAAAAATAAGAGCTTTTGAAATTAATGTAACAACACCTGGATATGTTTCACCATCTTTTGCAACATTTATTGCAAAGTCAGTTATCTCTTCCTCAAATTCCTTCTCCCACACCAACTCCAGCTTTATCTCGGGCTCTGTTTGAACCATTTCTTCTTTCTGGGCATTAAGCCCAAGATATCCTATTACCAATAACATGATGATTATAGCTATAAATAATCCTTTCATCTTTAACCCCCTTGTATGAATATTTCCGTTAATACTCATAGATAAATATTTAAAAATCAGTCTATATAACGATAGAAAGTACGTAACCTTCTAAAATGCATAAATTTCTTGACTAATCAAGGATTAAAAGATTGAGAAAAATAAATTTGTACCTTTAATAAAAATATAATACATTTTTCCACTTTTGTCAAGTAAAAAATTTGGTGATTATAAAACATTTGACACCAAGAAAGATGCTTGTGTCAATATTAATCACTGTTTCTATTGTTTAACCCCTGTTTCTTTTTTGCACCCTAAGGTGTGTTAGCATATCTAACAGCTTATCAACTTGTGAATGGAGTGCCTCACCTTGGTGATGCTTGCAGTAGCAAGCTACTGCACTCCAAACATCATTAACAAAAGTTGTATTGCATGGCGTCAGGAAATATCTTTTGAAGCAGTGAAAAATATTTAATGTCAAATGTTTTATAATCACCAAAAATTTTAATAAAAGATTTAAAATGTAATTATTGGGAGGGAAATAAGGAGTGGTTATATGATACTATCTAATCAAAACTATTTTTTCAATCCTTCTATATGAGGGAGATTCTATAGAGAGGAAATAAATACCTTTGGGTAAATTACCAAGTTTAAGAATAACTTCACCCTCTCCCCTATTACTCACTTTAACCCTGTTCATCACCATACCACATAAATCGTATAATTTTATACTAATATCTTTATAACCCGTATATCGTAGATTAACTATACCGCATGATGGATTAGGATATAATGAAATAGCTTTTTGACTGAAAGATTCAGATATGCCTTCTATTTCAGATATTGTAATAATTGAAGTTCCTTGAGGAATAATAACATTTATATAATATATTAAAAACTCAGGTGTTTCAACAACCTGAATTATATCTCCACCTGAAACTTCATATCCATTAACACTTACAGGTACGAAGAATTTGATCAGTCCATTCTCAAATGTCTCATTGTATTCATTTACTATAGTAGCTGTGATTTCATGTTGTGTCCCATCATTAGAACAATCAAAATGTAAAGTAATATCGTGTCTTTGATGTTCTAAGAGTGGATAGCTTACAACCTCAGTACTATCAATTCTTATTAATCTGTATACACCATTATAACCGTATGTTTCACCTGTAAGAATCGATAGAATATCTCCATAATAGGATACATTGTTGTAATGAAGATGACCCCATAATAATAAATCCACTGAATTATCAGATGCAATATCAAAGATCTGGTCCCACGTAAAATCATAGTGATAGAAGATGCACTTGAATGGCTTCTGTGATGAGAGTAGGTCAGCCTCGAGCCAGTCGACCTGCTCCCGAATGAGACTGCACCAACCATATGTTGACCAGTCAAAACCTCCATAATTCTGATAACACTCAACCGCAGTAAAATGACATTCACCATAGTCGAAACTATAATTTTGTGTATGTATTCCATCATTTTGTGGGTGTTCGCTGTAAAGTCTATTCCATCCAAAGTATTTCCAGAAAAACCATTTCATATCACCAACATCGTGATTACCAATTGTCAGAAATATTGGTACTCTGGAATTAAATAGAACAAGTTGTGCTATTTCACATTGATCCTCATATGAACGATTTATCAAATCGCCTGTAAGAAGAATAAATTCCGGGTTAATAATGTTTATCTCGTTCAATGCCTCTTCAAGAAACGGGACAGTATTGTAACCACTATAGTGTTCGGGCAGATGGGGGTCTGTAAGATGCACGAAGTAATAACTATCCTTGAATTCATCGATTACCTTTACTGCATTTTTTACAGTATCACAAACATCGTCTGCTGTGACAACAAGGTCATATAATTCTAAGGGTGTAGCATCGGGTATATTAACCTCTAAAATCCACCTGTGTCTCCACTGATCATAATGCTGTGACAATATATTAACAGTAGTATCAAACCACTCTGTCTGTATTACTGACTGCCAGTCATCTGTATTCATGGGTGCATCACATTCGATAAGAAAATCCTCTCCCCTTTTTTGTATAACAGGAATATTTGGCAGGGGTTTCAGAACAAGTGTTACGGGGTCAGTGACTATTAGCTCTGGAAAACCGTTTTGATAGTATTTCCATAAAGAGGATATTTCTATAAGAATATCACCATCTGCTAACAATTGAAGGTCAAACGACAGATCATCATCTGAGGGAGATACTCTATGAACATCAACAGCGATTAGCATCTCGTAAGACTCAGTATACCTAAGTGTATCGATAAGAGCCTGAAGGTCTATACTGAAGGTTTCAAAACCTATTCCCTCATGTTCTGATAAGGCATAAGTGTTATAATCAGGCTCACCCTCAGGCATATTAGCCCTTGCAATCTCGACACCATTTATATAAGCAACAAAGCCATCATCGTATTTAACGTCTATTGAAAGAGAATTATAATATTCAAGGTCAGATACATAAAAATATTTTCTAAAGTAATATGTATTATTCCCAGGGATAAGAACTGTATTTTCGTCACCGTCTCCAAACCCGAGTTCGGCAAAACCTGTATCCCATGATGAATCAATGTATGCCCCTTGTGTCCAGTTAAGGGCATAAGAGTACGGACCAAAGAGTATAAATACCAGAAATATTACTTTTATTTTCATAACATATCCATTGGTTGGTCATAGAGTCTATTTAAAAGTAAAAAGGTTAAAGTAAAAAAGTAATATGATTAAAGGATCAAGCCAATTTTCAAGTGGAAACTATAAATTCGTAATCTTCAATTGTTTACCCTATGAAATGCGAACCTGTGAGCTATTTCATCGGGGCCAATCGTCAATCTCCCATTCAACATTAAACATTCGACATGTAACATCCAATAATCAACTATTCAACAAATCAACTAATCAACTATTCAACAAATTAACTAATTAACTCTTAGTCTATTCAACATCTAACATTCAACATTTCACATTCAACATTAAACCTAAAACCTATCACCTTTTACCTAATCTTCGCAAGCAGGAGCTTGCTCCTACCGATTCTCGTCCGTCAAACGACGGACTCCTACTTTTAATTGTCTATTTTCGATTGTCGATTCCTGTCTACCGACAGGTAGATACAATTGCTTTCCAATATCATTTAACCTAATCAACTATTCAACAAATTAACTATTCAACTAATCAACGATTAATTATTTCTTGTTTCCCCATATATTTTATCAGCTCATCTGGTATCTTAACCGTGCCATCACTTGTTTCATAATTTTCAATCAATGAGATAAAGAGTCTTGGAAGTGCTACACCGGAGGCATTAAGGGTATGTACATATCCTGTTTTTCCACCACCCTTAAACTTGATACCTGCCCTTCTTGCCTGAAAATCCTCAAAATTGCTTACAGAGGAAACCTCCAGCCACCTCTTGAGAACTGGTGCCCAGATTTCAACATCATATGTCTTAGCTGAGGCAAAACTCATATCATTTACAGGGAGAAGTCTTATCCTGTAAGTTATTCCGAGTTGCTGCAGAATTACCTCTACATCCTCAAGCATTGATTCAAGTTCATCATATGAATTATCCGGGTATGTAAACTTAACAAGTTCCACCTTGTTAAACTGGTGAACTCTTATGAGTCCCTTTGTATCCTTTCCATAACTTCCAGCCTCTCTCCTGAAAGATGCTGCATAACCAACATATTTAATAGGAAGTTTCTCTAGCAAAATACTCTCATTTTTATGCATATTTGTTATGGGTACCTCTGCAGTTGGATTCAGAAAGAGGTCATCTTTTTCAATCCTGTACATATCATACTCAAGCTTTGGAAGTTGACCTGTTCCATACATAGACTCTCTATTAACCAGGAAAGGTGTGAAAACCTCTGTATATCCACGACCGATATGCGTATCAATCATAAAATTTATAAGTGAACGCTCGAGCCTTGCTCCATCTCCCTTATATAGCGGGAAGCTTGTAGAAGATACCTTAACCCCTCTTTCTAAATCGAGTATAGAAAGCGAATTACAAAGGTCAAGATATGAAAGTGGTTCAAAGTCAAACTCCCTTTTATTACCCCATTCTCTTATAACGATTTCATCTCCCTTGATTGGAACTGATGGGTGGGGTATGTTTGGAATTCTTTTTAAAATCTCATAAATATCATCTTCTATTTTACTCAAGCTTTCATCGTATGACTTGACCTCTTTTGTCAATCTTCGAGCCTCTTTTTCTCTGGATTCAGTATCTTTATCTTCTCTTTTGAGTTCTCCAATTTTTTTTGACATCTCCTTCCTTTTTCGTCTCTTTTCATCTCTTTTTAGTATAAGTTCTCTTCTCTGTTTATCCAATTCAATGAAGCAGGATATATCCACATCCTCTTCCTTATTTTTTATTACCTCTTTTATAAATTCGATATTATCTCTAACGAATCCAATATCAAGCATAAACCCCCTCGACTTAAAATTAAAATTTAAACCTGCCTGCCGGTAGGCAGGTATCAAAAATTAAAATTGGTATAACAATTCCATAATGGTTTCTGTCATTGCGAGTCCGTCGCACTTCTTGACGGACGTGGCAATCTCATCTTTCTGTCATTGCTAGACTGAACGAAGTGAAGTCGTGGCAATCTCATCCTTAAAATTTGTTATTTGTTCTTCTTGTATGTTTCCTATCTCATCAATACGAGTTTCTTGTTCTGCCTTTCTCCGCCCATCTCTACACTCAAAAAGTATATGCCATTCGGTAAATAATTACCAGTTCTATCTGTTCCATCCCAGTTTGATGAAAAAATTCCTACAGGATGATTTCCGTAATATATCGTCTTAATCTTCTCCCCAAGAATATTGTATACCTCAACTCTTAGTTTTATATTAGCATTCACATCAAAACGTATCTTAGTAGTACTGGCAAATGGATTCGGACATACCCCAATCAATGTAGACAGAACAACTTCTTCCTCAATATCCTGCACATATGCCCTGCTGGAAATAGCAATAAGAAATGCCTCACCAGCCTGGCTCTGTGTTCCAGCGATAACATCCGGGTAACCATCTCCATTCAAATCTGGCACACTTCTAACTGAAAAGACAAGCCTCCTTGCATCGTGCTGCCAGATAAGACTTCCGGTGGCTCCACTTATACAAAACACAGAGTTTGTAGTTTGACTTCCTGCAAGCACATCCCATACACCATCCTCATCAATATCAGATATTGCGTCAACACTCCAGACATTTCCACCAACAGAGTAGGTCCACTCAATACCACCATCATCTGCTGAAAGGAGATACAGTGTGGAAGAAGATATAAGTCCTGCAACAATTCCATCTACACCCTTACTTATTGCATCCGGAATCCTTGCTATCTTCACTACTAAGCCACCTACAATAGTTGACCACAGTGAATCGCCATCTGCACCTGATAGACATATTACCTCACCACCCCAGGTTCCTATAACTACATCGTCTTTACCGTCACCATTAATATCAGGGATGGTTACAATGGTCTGGATATCTGCGCCTGCATAGTAAGACCAAAGCATCACCCCAGATTCACCATTAACACAGTATACACGCTGAACATTGTTGTTCCCCCAGGCACCAAATAGAGCATCCGCTACACCATCGTCATTAACATCATCTATATATGTTACATCTCCTACTGCATCCTGTATTCCATAAAACCAGATAGAATCTCCTGTGACTCCATCGAAGCAGTACATACACCTTGGCCCTTGTGTGCCTGCATCATGTCCACCTATACCCGCGAGGACATCATCCACTCCATCACCATTAACATCCGGTATCCTATTCATAGCATAAACCCATCCACCCTCACCATCAAAATCATGTGAGTCATAGCACCATATAATATCACCACTAACAGCGTCTATTGCATAACATGACCTGTCTCCCCATGCAGTACCCAGCAGTATATCGTCTATTCCATCAGCGTTCAGGTCCCCTCCTCTTCTAAGGCAGTTATCTCCCCATGAACCAGTAAAGGTTTCATCCCCTATGTTCCATATTTTTGCACCCCATAGGTCACTATTCCCGAAAAAGAGGTGAAGATGGGGATCTCCATAACTATCAGAATCATAGGATTCTGCTGCAATCTCTACAATTCCATCTCCAGTTATATCATCTACTGCTGTCACACACACCACGTTAGATACAAATGTATAGGAAAATATTGCCTGACCTCCTATGTATGTGCGCTCAATGCCATCTCCAGATAGATAAAGCCTATATGGTCCCTGAGGGTCATTACTATAGACTGTAAGTGTATCGTCGTAAGCTATAACACTGTGCGGTGAAAAATAAATTCTACAGTTTAGCGTATCAAGAGAATTTATTATCACAGGAAAATCAAGGGTATATGTGTAAAATATAGGATTTTCGTCTATACTGTCCATGACAA
>JAGMCL010000031.1 GCA_023129165.1 Caldifarciminota bacterium
GAGAAGATATACCCACTATACAAATTGATGGGACACTTATGAGAGGTTTTTAAAGATGTTTATAAATTATGGACTTGTTTCATCTTCAGTTAATTCATCACATGGTTTTTCATGAATATAAGCCATGACACATTTCATCATAAGGAATAGTGTGAAAAAATGACTCGACATTCTATTTAATTCCTCAGGTTCCAGCATGTCTGAAAGATTGCTTAATGTCTTTCTTATAGTCTTATCTTTATTACTATCTGCATGCTCTACGATATCAAGCATCTGCATCTCCCTATCAGTAATAAATGCAGTATGTTTATTAAAGCTATCCTTTCCCAGCAGAAGCCAGTCTAAAGAGATGCCGGTAATCTGAGAAACCTTTTGTAACACCTCAATGGAAGGCTGATTCTTGCCAATCTCATACATCCTATAGGCTGATGTTTTAAGTCCAAGTTTATCTGCAAATTCTTGTTGTGTTAAGTCTAAAGTTCTTCTTATCTTTCTTAACCTTTTATTCCATGCCGATAAACCCTTTAATGGATCAGTATTTATTTTCATTTTTATACCCCCCAATATATTCTAACAGAAGAGACCTGAGTAGTTATCTGAAATTTTTATTTCATATCTACGATAACAGAATGACTTTTAGGTACCTTCTGATTTATTAAGTTTAACAATATTAACATTATATTTTACCATAAAATTTATTGTTTGTCAAGAAAAACTTTCAATTTCTTTTCATATCTCTTAATTCAATCAGGCTACTCTCCATGTAGATTGGTCATTCTCTATTTCTTTCTTGATTTAAACAAAGGGTATTTTACCTACAGATAGGTAAGCATGCGTAAGATTCGTGTCTATTTTTTTCTACCACTTTTCACACTTGACAAATTAAGATTTTTGTGGTATAATAACGCAGCTTTTATAGATTACTATGGAACCTCTATGTTGCATTAAATGCTATTCCGTATAGAAAAATCACAAGGAGAATAATAATATATAAGAAAATTGGTACACCAGTAAATTTTTTATTTAAAAGATTGTTACTTAGTTGGAGGTAAGTTATGGAAATAGAAAAAGGTATAGCTGAAATTAACGAGTTGGTGAAAGAAAAAAGTATCTTTTTGGAAGAGTTAAAAAGAGAGATTGGAAAGGTAATAGTTGGACAAAAATATATGGTCGATAGGTTGTTAGTAGGGTTATTATCAGGTGGACATATACTTATAGAAGGTGTTCCTGGTTTGGCAAAAACACTTGCTGTAAAAACACTATCAAATTGCGTTCAGACAACATACCAGAGGATACAGTTTACCCCTGACCTCCTCCCTGCTGATATTATAGGAACCCCTGTGTATAATCCACAAAAGGGTTCCTTTACTATAAAAAAGGGACCAATTTTTGCGAATTTCATTCTTGCTGATGAGATAAACAGAGCACCAGCAAAGGTTCAATCGGCGTTACTCGAGGCTATGCAGGAAAGACAGGTTACAATTGGGGATACAACATTTAAGCTCGAAGAGCCATTTGTTGTTCTTGCCACGCAAAATCCTATAGAACAAGAAGGTACATATCCCCTTCCTGAGGCACAGGTCGATAGGTTTATGCTCAAGCTTAATATAACTTATCCAGATGATAAAGAAGAAAAACTCATTATGGAGAGGATGTCAATGGGAGAGGAACCGAGTGCGAATAAGGTTATTTCTCCTGAGGAGATTATGATTGCAAGAAAGGTAGTAGATGATATATATATCGATGAGAAAATAAAGGACTATATTATTGACATAGTTCTTGCCACAAGAGATCCAGAAAAATATGGCATTAAGGATTTAAAAGGTATGATAGCCTATGGGGCTTCGCCAAGGGCGTCGATATATCTAAACAAAACAGCAAGAGCTAATTCTTTCCTGGAAAGAAAGGGGTATGTAACCCCTGAGGATATTAAGATAATTGGAATGGATGTATTGAGACACAGGATTATTCTAACCTATGAGGCTGAGGCTGAAGGTGTAACCTCTGAAGAGGTTGTTAAGAGGATATTTGACGAGATTGAGGTTCCGTAAATTCTATGCTTCCACCAGAAATAATAAAGAAGATACGAAAGATTGAAATAAAATCAAGAAAACTCGCTTCGGATGTATTTGTGGGTAGGTATAAAAGTGTATTTAAGGGAAAAGGTATGGAGTTTCTTGAGGTCAGAGAATATTACCCTGGAGATGACATAAGAAGTATAGATTGGAATGTTACAGCCAGAATGGGTACACCCTATGTTAAAAAATTTGTAGACGAAAGAGAACTAACACTATTTATTCTTTTAGATCTCTCTGATTCAAATACCTTTGGAACAAGAAACAAGATAAAGAGAGAGATAGCTGCTGAGATAAGTGGGATATTGGCCTTTGCAAGTCTAAGAAATAATGATAAAATAGGTGCAATAACATTTACAGATAGAGTGGAATCCTACATTGCTCCCGCCAAAGGTCTTACACATGTTTTAAGAGTCATACGGGATCTTCTCTATTCTACACCTGTTGGAAGGGGCACTGAAATGCCCGTTGCATTTGATTATCTAAATAATACAACCGTTAAGAGAAGTATTCTCTTTCTTGTATCAGATTTTCTAACAAGGGGATTTGAACCTCAATTGAAGATATTAAATAAGAGACATGATGTGATTGCTATAAGGATATTTGACCCATTAGAAATCAAACTTCCTAATATTGGAATAGTAGAATTTGAAGATACTGAAACAGACGAATTGATTTCTGTTGATACATCATCTATTGACATAAGGAATAACTTCAATGATTTAAGAAAGAATAAGATAGAGGAAACTACCCGATTCTTTCTATCGAACAACATTGATTATATTGATATAAAAACTGATGAGTCCTATGTAGAACCCTTGATGAAATTTTTCAGACAAAGGGCACAAAAAATAAGATAATTTTATGTTATGAGGTTTTATAGTCCAGATTTCTTCTATTTATTATTTGTAATTCCTGCCTTAGTCCTAATTTATTTCTACTCTCTTGTTCGAAGGAAGAATCTTAAGGCACGTTTAGGCGACTCTAAACTTATAAACGACATGTGTAATTCACTTAATTATAGGGCAAGAAATATCAAGTTCACCCTTATAATATTATCTATATTTTTTATTATTATAGCGTTATCAAGACCTCAATATGGCAAAAAGTTAGAGGAGGTTAAGAGAAGAGGTCTTGATATAATGTTGACAGTAGATGTTTCAAAGTCAATGCTGGCAGAGGATATTAGACCATCGAGGCTTGTATATGCAAGGAATGAAATTACCTCTTTTTTGGATAAATTAAGGGGTGATAGAGTTGGGATTACTTCGTTCAGTGGAAATGCATATGTCCAGTGTCCTCTAACCCTTGACTATTCGGCAGTCAAATTATTTTTAGACCTGCTTGACCCGAGTAGTGTTACTACTCCAGGGACCAACATTGAGATTGCGATAATGAAGGCAAAAGATGCCCTTATGATTAAGGAGGGTGAGTCGAAATATAGGGTAATAGTTCTTATAACGGATGGCGAAATTTTAAAGGGTAATGCTATAAAAGCAGCACAGGAGTGTAAGAAGGCAGGTATAAAAATATTTACTGTTGGTATAGGAACACCAATGGGTGAACCTATTCCCTTAAGAGATGATGCAAACAATATAACAGGATATCTGAAAACTCCTGAGGGTGAGGTAGTGATGAGCAGACTTGACGAGGGAACTCTATCAACGATTGCTGCAATCACTCAAGGAAATTATACAAGATTGAGCCTTGAAAAAGTTCAGAAAGCCATCTCAAGGATGGAAAAACAGGAGTTTGAGGAGAAGTATAAAACAAGCTACGAGGATAGATTTCAATATCCTTTAGGACTTGCTATATTGTGCCTATTTGTTCAATATATTATACCCGAAAGAAGGGGGAAGTTGAAGTCAATTATCAATGCAAAATTAGCAATTAGCAATTTAAAATTGAGGGGAAGAGGGAGAAATAGTAATAATTGAATATTGACTATTGACCCCAATGAAATAGCTCACAGGTTCACATTTCATAGGGTAAACAATTGACTATTGAGGAACACAAATTGGAATGCAATCGTATCTACCTGTCGGTAGACAGGAATCGACAATCGAAAATAGTAAATTAAAGGTAGGAGCCCCGCCTTTGGCGGGGCGATAGAAGAATGTTAAATGTTAAATGGGAAACGGTGAAAAAGAGAAGAGGGAAGAGAGAAAAGGGAAAAGCGTAAAGCGTCCCGATAGAATAGCTGCACATTCTACCCCGTACATTGTTACTACAGGGCATGCGGGATAAATAAAGCGTCCCAGTGGAATAGATACTTAATTCCACGGGATAAATAGGGCATAAGGAGAGAAACGGTGAAAGGGAAGGTAGGAGCCCCGCCTTTGGCGGGGCGAAGAGCGAATTTCCAATTTCTAATATATCAGTAATTCAATGAACCCAATGAACTCAATAAACCCAATGAACTCAACAAACCCAACAAACTCAATGACTACATAATGCTAAAATCTCAACGAAATGTAATCATAATAACTCTCACCTGTGTCTTTCTTTCCCTGGGTTTGGGAAGATCTGCACGATCACTGAACAGGCAAGGGAATTCTTTATACAACAAGGAAATGTATACAGAAGCACTCGTAAAATATAAACAGGCTCAGGCAACTGATCCCAAAAATATGATTTTTGATTACAATATCGGCTGTGCATCTTACAAAAACGATTCGTTGAAGGTTGCAGCAAATGCCTTTCTAAAGCTTATATCTTCATCTGAGAAAATAGAAGTAAAAGAGAAATCATATTTCAATCTCGGTAATACATTATTTAAGGGTGGCGAATTGGATGCTGCAATAGAGGCATATAAACAGGTACTCAGGTTAAATCCGAATGACATAGATGCCAAGATAAATCTTGAACTTGCTCAGAAGACAAAAGAAAAACAGGAAAAAGAGAATCAGGAAAAGAATGAAGAAAATGAAGATGAAAAAGATGGGGATAAGCAAGAAAAGCAAGAACAAGGGAAAGACGAACAGGAGCAAAAATTTTCAGAAGAAGAAGCAAAGAGTTTATTAAAGGCAGTTGAAGAAGAAGAGAAAAAGACAAAAGAGAAATCTCAGAAGACCCAGCAGGGAAAGGCAGGGGTTTTGAGAGACTGGTAGGGAGAAAATTTATGAATCTTACAGAATTAAAACATAAAATTATTCCTGTAATTTTATCAATTGCAGTTTTATATTTTTTATTGCCATTTTATTTATTGGCACAGAATATTAACTTCTCTGCCTCTTGTGATAGAACTGTAGTTACTCTGGGTGAGAGTATAACATTAACAGTTACTGTTAGTGGAGATGTTGCTAAGGTTCCACAACCTGTGCTTCCGGAACTAAAAGACTTTAATGTATATTCATCGGGTAGAAACCAGAGTTTTTCTTTTATAAATGGTAAGGTATCCTCATCAATAAACTATACATATACAATGATTCCAGTAAAACCCGGTAAATTTGCTATATCACCTATAAAACTGCAATATAAAGGTTCCACACTACAGACTGATACTATATTTGTCGAAGTGGTCAAGACAGATCAACAATCTCAGGTTCAACCTGGTGTTCCCCAAAAACAAAGGGCAATTGTTCCCTCTCTACAGGAAGAAAAGGACATATTTGCCACTGTGTCAGTAAGTAAAAGGAAAACTTATGTAGGTGAGCAGATTATCTTCATTTTAAGGTTCTATCAGGGAATTCAACTCCTATCAGCACCTCAATATACTCCTCCTGATTTCTCGGGGTTCTGGACAGAGAAAATAAGAGAGGATCAAGCATATAGAAATATAGAGGGGAGACAGTACTTGGTTTATGAAATAAAATATGCATTGTTCCCTATTGCTTCAGGAGAATATACCATACCGGCTACTTCCTTTAGCTGTCAGATAGAGGATTTCTTCTCAAGACCCTTCTCTTTTGGGGGAAAAAGGAAGGTTGTTCAGACCAATCCCGTCAGTATTACAGTAGTTTTAATTCCCAAACAGGATGTTCCGAAGAGTTTTACAGGCGGAGTGGGTAGTTTTAATATTACGTCGAAGGTTGATAAATATACTATAAATCAGAATGAACCAGTTATTCTTTATGTAGAAGTTTGCGGTACAGGAAATTTTAAAGGTATCGAGGACCCAATCATTAATATAACGGGAGATATTAAGATATATGAGCCCAATTCATGGATAAAGTCAGAAGATAATGTTAACGAGTTCAGAGGTTCAAAAACTTTTGAGATAATGCTCATTCCTGAGACTGTTGGAGAATTTATTATTCCACCTGTAGAATTCTCATATTTTGATCCATCAGTTCAAAAATATATAACTAAAAGTACTGACCCAATTACTATAAAAGTTAATCCAGCAAAAAGTCCTGATAAACCACAACAAGGGATTCTAATAAGAGAGGAGATACAGACTACAGGTAAAGATATAAGATTTATCAAGACGAATTTTTTCCCAAAAATTGAAAAGCCACCACTTTATAATAATATAGCCTATTTGCTTTTTCATCTTTTACCTGTAATCTGCTTTTTTATACTACTGAGGATTAAGACATATAAGGAAAGGCTTTCAAAAGATATTGGTTATGCACGTGCAAGGAGTGCACCATCGAAGCTTAAGAAGGGACTTAGAAGATGTGAACAACTAAAGGACTCACCAAAGGAATTTTATTCTCAACTCTTCAAGTCTATAACCAATTATATTGGAGATAAATTCAATATACCCACACCAGGTCTTACTAAAGATAGAATTATAGAGTCCTTAAGAGCAAGAGGCGCCGATGACTCAGTAATTAAGATCCTTCTATATCTCCTGGAACGTTGCGAGCTTATTCAGTTTGGCATGAGTAGTTTTAGTATAGAGGATATGGTGCAAGATTTAGATAAAGCAAAAGAGGCACTAAGATATCTTTTAAAAAAGTAGTATTTTGTCTAAATATTTACATTTAATATATAATTTTGATTTTTAGTATTTGACTTTTAATTTTTTTATTCTTTTTACCAACAGTTAATCTATAAAAATACCCATGCTTCTTTTAACTCTTATACTTGCATCATTCAATTTATATGGCGATGTTGTAATGGCAGAGAGCCTTTACAAAGAGAAAAGATATGATAAGGCAATGGAAATTTATTTGCACAGTATAGACCAAAATATTAGAGATCCCTTTATCTTTTACAATCTTGGAAATTGTTATTTTAAAACCAATAAAATTGGGAAGTCTGTTCTCTATTATAAAAGAGCAAAAAGACTTTTACCCGGTGATAGCGATATAAATTTCAATCTTGATTTTGCACGGTCCCAGAGAATTGATGTCCTTAATATATCTGAAACCCCTAAATTCTTTAATTATATTATCAATTTACCGGATCGATTTCCTTTAAATGTTCTTAATATCATCTCAAGCATTCTATTTTTTCTTATTTTTATTTTATTAAGTTTGTCTCTGTTTTATAAAAACAAAGTTCTTAAAAATGTGAATATAGGAGTGATTATACTCTTTATATGTTTTCTTTTATTGTTTTCAGTAAATCTAAAAAATAAAAACGTTAAGGAAGGAGTACTAATTAGTGTAGTTGAGGCTGTAAGAAGTGGTCCCAGGGAGGATTATGCTCTACTCTTCACTCTCCATGAGGGAGCAGAATTCCGAATTCTTGAAGAGGATGATGGATGGAGTAAAATAATTCTCCAGACAGGCCTTACTGGTTGGCTTAAAAAAGAATTTCTTGAAAAGGTATGAGAATTGATATAGAAAAATAATTACTTACAATCTGTTTATGTTTTTTAAGTGCCCCGCCTTGGCGGGGCAGGCATTACCTTGTTGGAGCGTAGTGGAAATCCCGCTGTAGCGGGGGTAATGCAGAAAAGAAATCTCATCAAAGGCTTTTGTCATTGCTGTCGACCAACGGGAGTGAGGCAATCTAATGTTTAATACAATTATCACCTTTTAGTATCAAATGTATATTAAAAGAAGAATAATAAGCCTGCTCGTTTTATGTGTCTTCATTCTTCTCTGTTTTGCAGAATCAGAGAACATCCCACCTATAGAAGTCAAAACCACGATTGATAGACAGGAAATAACAGTTGGTGATAATATAATTTACATGGTTGAGTGTGAAGATTTAAACAAAGGTGAAATCGAATTTCCCTTTAATATAAAGTCGTTAGGTAATTTCGAAATTAAAGACGTTGAGGTAGAAGACAAAAGGGCTATATATACTTTGACAAATTTTAATGTGGGAGAAGATACAATACCTCCTCTAACATTAAAATATAAAATTGATGGAGAGGAATATGAAATAGAAACTGGAAAAATTT